>CAITQY010000648.1 GCA_903894655.1 uncultured Gemmatimonadota bacterium | reverse complement strand
GTGATTTGCCGCCGATTGCCGCCACGTTAAACAAGGAGCTAAACTGCGATAGCGCCCGGCGGCCATCTATCCGCCAGGGCGCGTTCGTGTTGTTGGGCGGCACTCACCCGTCTTGGAGAGTGCCACGATGTCCGATTTCACCGCTGCTACTGTTCGTCCGCTCGCCATTGATACGCTGGCCCTGCATGTGGGCCAGGAAAAGCCGGACGGTGCCACCGGCGCCCGCGCCGTGCCGATCTACCAGACCAGCTCCTTCGTGTTCGACAGCCCCGAACACGCCGCCGATCTCTTCGGTCTGCGCGCTTTCGGCAACATCTACACCCGCATCAACAACCCCACCACCGACGTCTTCGAGCAGCGCATCGCTGCGCTCGAAGGTGGCGTGGCCGCGGTGGCCGTGGCCAGCGGACAGGCCGCTCAGACGCTGGCGTTGTTGAACCTCGCCGAGGCCGGCGACAACATCGTGGCGTCGCGGTCGCTCTATGGCGGCACCGTCAGCTTGCTCACGCACACCTTGCCCCGCCTGGGCATCCGCACCCGCTTCGTGGACATCCACGACCATAAGGCCGTGGCCGCCGCCATCGACGAGCACACCAAGGCCGTGTACGTGGAAACCGTGGGCAATCCGTCGCTCGACGTGCCCGATCTCACGGCGCTCGCGAAGCTGGTGCACGACTTCAACGTGCCGCTGGTAGTAGACAACACCTTCGCCCCGATCATCGCGCGGCCGATCGACCATGGCGCCGACATCGTGCTGCACAGCGCGACCAAGTGGATCGGCGGACACGGCACGTCGATCGGTGGTGTGATCATCGATAGCGGCCGCTTCGACTGGGGCGCCACCGCGCGCTTCCGGACGTTCTTCAACGATCCCGAGCCGGCGTACCACGGCCTCCGTTTTTCCGAAGCGTTCGGGAACGTGAACGGCGCCAACATCGCCTTCGCCGTGCGACTGCGCGTGCTGCTGCTGCGCGACATCGGCGCGGCGCTCTCGCCGTTCAACGCGTTCCTGTTCCTGCAGGGGCTGGAAACGTTGCCGCTGCGTATCCGGCAGCACAGCGCGAACGCGCTCAAGGTGGCCGAGTTCCTGCAGTCGCATCCGGCGGTGTCGTGGGTGCGGTATCCGGGCCTCGCGTCGCACGCCACGCATCCTCAAGCGGTTGCGCATCTCACGGGTGGCTTCGGTGGTGTGCTCACCTTCGGCGTGCGCGGCGGCGAGGCGGCAGCACGACGTTTCATCGTGGAGGCGAAGCTCTTCTCCCTGCTCGCCAACGTCGGTGATGCGAAGAGCCTCGTGATCCATCCGTGGACCACCACGCACGAGCAGCTCGGCGAAGCCGAACGGCGCGCGGCCGGTGTGACCCCCGATCTCGTGCGCCTGTCGATCGGCCTCGAAGATGCCGACGATCTCTTAGCCGATCTCGATCGTGCGTTGGCAGCCGCCGTCGCGGTCGATACCGGTCGGACCACCACCGCCGGTCCGCTGCGAAGCGAGCACGCCGCATGAGCACGTCGCCTTCGAGTCGTTCAACCTGGCACGCCGCAACGTGGCCCGTTCGCGATGAGACGATCACATTCCACGACGTCGCGCTGGAGAGCGGCGACCGACTGGATCGCGTGGATGTGCGCTACCGTCTCGAGGGCACACTCAACGCGGCCCGCGACAACGTGGTGCTGGTTGTCCACGCGCTCACGGGCACCACGCACGCGAGCGAGTGGTGGAAGGGCGTGATCGGCGCGAATGCGGCGATCGACCCCACCAAGCACGCGGTGCTGTGCGCGAACCTGTTGGGCGGCTGCGATGGCACCACCGGACCGAGCAACGCGAATCCCGAGGCGTTGCCGCCGTTCAGCACCCGCGATCAAGCGGCACTGCTGGCGCGACTCCTCGACGCACTCGGCGTCGGGGCACCGCTGTTGGTGTGCGGCGGCTCGCTGGGCGGTATGGTCACGCTCGAATTCGCGGCGAGCTTTCCCACGCGCGTGCGATCGGCCGTCGTGCTGGCCGCACCGGCGGCGCAGACGGCACAGGGCATCGCGTGGAACGCCATCATGCGCCGGGCGATCGCCGTGGGCGGCGTCCGCGAAGGACTCGCGTTGGCACGCATGGTGGGCATGTTGAGTTATCGCACCCCTGAAGGGCTCGAGCGTCGTTTCGGGCGGTCGCGCAGTGAGCACGACACGTTTCAGGTGCACGATTGGCTCGCCGTGCATGGCGAGAAACTGGTCGCCCGGTTCGACGCGACCAGCTACGGCGCACTGATCGATGCGATGGACGAACACGATGTCGGCCGCGATCGCGGAGGGCTGGCCGCGGCACTGTCGGCCGTCGGCGACCGACTGATCGGCGTGGGCATTCCCGGTGATCTGCTCTATCCCGCCGAGAGCGTGAAGGAGTGGACCACGGCAGCGAACGCTACGTATGTGGAGCTACCCTCCATCCACGGGCACGATGCGTTTTTGCTCGAAGTGGACCGCGTATCGGCGGTAATCGCCAAGGCTGTCGCAGAGTCCCAAGCCCGTGCGGTATCGCCGACGCCGGTTGTCACCGCCGTTTCGCCGCGCGTCCGTCCGTTGCGAGTGGCGCTCGCCGGTTGCGGCCACGTGGGCGGCAGCCTGCTCGAGCTCTTCGTCGAGCGCGCACGGCAACTCGGCGAGGCACAACCGATTTACGTGGCACGCGTGTTGGTGCGTGATGCCGACCGTGTGCGTCCCGCCCTTGCGCAGGCGATTGCCCGCGGCATCGCCGCGCCGGATGCCTGCATCACCGATCCCACGGTGTTACTCAGCGACGACATCGACCTGTTGGTGGAGGTGATCGGTGGCACGACCACCGCCCGCACGCTGGTGGAAACGGCGCTGCAACGCGGCATCCGCGTGGTCACCGCCAACAAGGCGCTGCTTGGTGAGCGCGGCGCGGCGCTCGCCGCACTGGCGCGGCGCACCGACACGCACCTCGATTTCGAGGGTGCCGTGTGCGGCGCGATTCCGATCGTGCGGTGCGTACGCAGCGGTGCCGCCGGCGTGGGCATCACGAAGGTGAGCGGTATTCTGAACGGCACCAGCAACTACGTGCTCGAGAAAGTGGCCGAGGGCGCATCGCTGGCCGACGCCGTTGCCACCGCGCAGCAGCTGGGCTATGCCGAAGCAGATCCCACACGCGACCTCTCCGGACAAGACGCCGAAGACAAACTGCGCATGCTGGCGTGGATGTGTTTTGGCGCAGACCCGGCCACACTGAACGTCACGCGTCGTGGGATAGATGCGGAGACCGCTGCGTGGGCAACGCGCGTGGCGCTCGAAGGTGATCGCGTAAAACTGATTGCCACGTGCGCGCGCGACGGTGACAAACTGGTCGCACGGATTCTGCCCACCCGCGTCACCAGCGACGATCCGTGGGCCCAGGTGGCCGGTCCGTTCAACCGCATTGTGGTGGAGAGCGAAAGCGCCGGTTCGCTGGTATTTCAGGGCGCTGGCGCCGGCGGGCGGGCCACCGCGGGGGCGGTGCTAGCCGACATCATGGCGCGATAGACGGCGTTCCGAGTCCGCCACGCGCTGCGCTCTCGCTATGCGGCGCTGCCAGCCCACAGCAGGAGCTTTTCCCGGTAGCGCGCGGCCACCGGTGCGGCCAGCATCGCGCGTAGCGCAGCCGCGTCACGTGACTTCCGCAACCAGAGCACATTCAACTCGGCGATCGTGGGCCACGGGTGGGTGGACGGTTGCACAATGCCCGTTGTACCAGCGGCGATCACCCCCGTGTGAATGACGCGGGCGTACGCGCCGGGGCGTCCGGCGTCGGCGAACCGCTTCACGAACTCTGGGTCCTCCATGCGCGTGGCCAGCGTGTTGCAGGGAATCCGCGGCGCCGTGAGCTCCAGCGTCACGTCGCCGATGGTGAGCCGGTCCCCAATCCGGGGATCAGGCCACCAGCGGTCGATGGTGAGATTGTCTCCGAAGAGGCCTGGACTGCACGGCGAGCCAAGCTGCGCGCGCCACCACGCGTAATCGTCGGCGCTATACAGGTAGACCGCCTGATCGGGGCCGCCATGATGCTTGGTGTTCCCGACCCGGTCGCCCGCGAGCCCAAGCAGCGTCACCGCGATCGGTGCAGACACCGGCTGTTTGTGAATCCCGGTGCGGGTGCGCTTGACGCCCGGCACAAGCGGGGCGAGGCCGCTGATGTTGACCGATTGGATCGCGATGGTCTGGGGCATATCTCGACGTTCATCTCAAGAAGTCGCCAGCGAACGACTGGCACGGCTCAGTACGTCACCGCACCACAACGTGGCCGGTCTGAATGCGAGCCGTAACAATATGATGAAGGATTGCTACGGATGGCCGAAACTTGCCATACTGCGGAATAGCGGATGCGGTGTCGCCGCGTCGGTTTTGAATTTCAGATCGAGGGTACCGCTCATGCGGTTGATTGGACTGCTGTTCCTGGGAAGTACGGTCGTGGCCGGCGCCGGTCGTGCCGGTGCGCAGACACGTCAAACGCAGGTGAACGGCTTTGGCCACGTGGAGCTCACCGGCAATCGCGAGGCGGGTGCCACTGATACCTACTTCTCGCTCGGCGAACACAGCCTGTTCGTGGCGTCGTCGTTGACCAGCCGGATCTCCTTTCTCGGCGAATACGTGATCCGCTTCAACGGCGCGTCGGCGACGAACTTTTTGCCGAGTATCGAGCGGTCACTGGTCAAGTTCAGCTACAGCAACAACCACGCCGTGATTGTCGGGAAAGTGCATACCCCGGCCAATTACTGGAACGATTCGTACCACCACGGACGGCTGTTTTTTCCCGTGATCGACCGTCCCTTGGCGTTCAGCCATCTGGTCCCGCTACACATGCTGGGGGTCCAGATGCAGGGACAGAATCTGGGCAAGGCCCGCTTCGGCTACGATGTCGTGGTGGGGAACGGAATCGCGTCCAGTGACGCGTCGGCCAAGGGCACTTCCCCGGCGTCGCTGGTGGCCCTGCATGTGAAGCCGCACGAAAACCTCCGACTCGGCGTGTCGTATTACTACGATCACATGTCGAAGAATGCATACGGCACGCACAGTGGCCACAGCACCGCGCCCAGCCGGCCGGCCACCGGCTCCTATGCGGGGCCGCTCACATTTCAGCTCGCCAGTGCCTCGGCCGCCTGGTTCAGCGAGCGCGTCGAACTGCTCAACGAATTCAGCTACAACGTGTCCGGTACCGACAGTCTCGGGGCCGCGCGGAACGTGGCGAACTTCGTATATCTGGGGGTTCGTCTCGGTGAACACGGGGTGCCGTACGTCTTTGGCGATGTGATTCACGTGGCGAACAACGACCTGCACGTGTACCCGTTGGAGAAGCGCAATATCGGTGTGGGGTACCGGTATGATTTCAGCCCGCTGGTCAATCTCAAAGCGCAGGTCGAGCGACGCAGCGAACGTGACGTGCACGATGACCACATGAACTCCAGCAGCACGGACCGCCACGGTCACCTCACGCACGCCTTCGGGCTTCGCGTGCAGCTGGCTTACGGTTTCTAAGGGGTGGATATGTTGATCTTGCGATTCTGTCTGCTGCTGGCCGTCGCCGCGCTGGTGCCGTCATGGCGTCCACTCGCCGCGCAGGTGGCCGGCGGCGCGCCGGCGTCCTTCGACTTCGTCGTGGTGGCCAACGGCACCGATCTCTCCCAGGTGAGCGTCCCTGAGCTTCGCCGTATCTTTCGCGGCGAGCAGTCGATCTGGCCCACCAAGCAGCCCGTCACCGTGGTGCTGCCGTCGGCGCGCGCGGACTTCACCGACCTCTTCGCGCGTCAGGCGCTGGGAATGACGCGGGCCGCCATGCAGCGCTACTGGCTGGCGATCGTGTTTCAGGGCCGCGCAAATCCGCCGGTCCCGCAGGACTCTGCCGCCGAGGTCCTGGCGTACGTTCAGCGCACGCCGGGTGCGGTCGGACTCGTCCCCACGGCGACGCCCGGCATTCCCAAGTCACTCATGATTCGCGTGACGAACTGACGGTCTGCTGCCGTCAGATCACCATGGCGAGTGACATCGTTCAGCGCGTGGGGACGGGCACCGCCACGACCTCGAGTCCGTCGATACCGCCGAAATCGTCGGGGTTGCACGTGTACACCGGCAACGCACACGCCAGCGCGGTGGCGGCGATCATGGCGTCGTACGAACGCGCCGCCGTCTTGCGTCCCGACTGCCGGAGCGCCGCGGCCACGCGTCCGAACGCGCGGGCCGCTGCGGCGTCGAAGGGCAATGCCTCGAAGTCCGATTCGGCCTGCTGCAGATGCGCCTGACGCGCCGCACGCTCCGTATCCGACGTGGCCACCAACGGACCGACCGTCAACTCGGCCAACGTGATCGCCGTGATCAACGGTTCGTCGGGCAGCACGGTCGGATCGTCTAATCGACTGAGCAGGATGACCGTGCTTGTATCGAGAATTCCACGCGCATGGCGCACGCGATCGATCACAACGATCCATCCATGACGCCGTCGAGATCGGCGCGCAGTTGCTGCGCGTTGACTGGTGGTAACCGGCGCCACCGCTTGAGCAGCGTCGCCGCCGGCACACCACGACCCGGCACCGGGCGCAATTCAGCGATCGGCTCGCCGTCCATGGTCACGGTCAGCGTTTCGCCGTCGGCGACGCGCTGCAGCACGCGCCCACCGTTGTTGCGGAGCTCTCGGACGGAGACGGTATCCATTCTGCAATGTATCACGCGTGATACAGCGCCACAAGAAAGACAGGCAACGTCAGCGCCCCTTCTCTCCCACCGACACATCGAAAGCGGCCGTTTCCACCACGCCGTTGCGCCGCACCTGCACGAACACGCGGTACGCGCCGGCGGTCGGAAAGGCGAAGGGGAACGCGAGCGCGGCCGACCCCATGGCGTGCATACCCGGCATCGCGTTCGCACCGCTGTCTGCCGCTTCGGCGGCGCCCATCACCAACGCGATCTCCGCCGAGCCGATCTGCGCCGCATCGAGCAGCGCCGTATCGCCGCGCTCGCGGCGCATGAGCTGCGCCTGCGCGGTCATGCTCGCCGTGCCCATCGGATGCAGGTGCATGAACACGCCGGCATCGCGGCGCAGCACCATCGCGTGTCCACCCATGCCCATGTACGGCGTCAGCGTCGACGGCGATCCATCGGCGTTCGTGACGGTGGCCACCAGCCGGAGATCACGACCGGCGTCCACGCGCGCATCAGCGGTAAGCACCATCATCCCGCCACTCGCCAAACGAAACGCCGCACCGAGCGACACGGGTGTCACCGCGCTCCATGCGTCATCACGGTCGAGCGCGGGCAGCACGGCCGCACTCACCGCCGCGGCGACGGCGCCATCCTCCCCCGGCACCACCGGAGCCACCGGCACATCGATCGTGTCCACCAGCGTGCGCTGGGCGCCGTTCTGCAACAGCAGATCGCCGAACAGCAGGTACCGTCCCGCTGGCACTGGCGGCACGCGCGTCACGAACGTGTCGGCGTGCACGCGCAACGGATGCAGATGCGCCAGCGCGCTCTCCGTCTCCGCGCCGTCGGCCCGGATCAGGAACAGGTGCATCAACTTGCCGTGGTCGGGCATGATCGGCGCGAAGCGATTGGTGCGCCACAACGAATCGGTGATCGCCATCGTGAGCACGCGTTCGGTGTCGAGCAACCGCACCGACGCCTGCATCGCGATCGGCTTCAACATCCGACGCTGGTAGGCGCGCGCTTCCACGTCCCACCACGCCGATCCGCCGAACAGCGCGAGCGCCAGCAGGGCCGCACCGGATGCCATCGCGATGCGGGCGCCGCGCACGCGCGCCGGCGGCGGTGACAGTCCGGGCGCCACCGGCCCTTCGCGCACGGCCGCGCCGATGATCGTGAGCATGCCGGCCACCAGCAGCGTGCCGAGCGCCAGCAACAGCGCGCCCATGCCGCACTCCATGCCCAGTGTTCTGGTGGCGCTGGTTTGCATGGGCACCACCACCGTGCCGCTGCCCGCCGGCCCCTCCACCGCCACATACACCGCGTAGACGCTTGCCGTCATGATCCACACGTCGAGCGCCCAAAGGCCGGAGTCACCGGGCACCAGGGCGGCGTCTTCCGCCGGTGGCGCGCCCTTCGTGCCCACGTTCCATTGCGCCGCTCGCACCGTCACGCGCGTCGGGGTCCCGCGCAGCACGCGCACCGTGATCGGCACCTGCCCCGGAACCACGCCAGGCGGGTTGATCAGCACGCGCACGGGATAACCACCGGCCTGCCCTTCAAAGACCACCTGATTGGTACCGATGTGCCCCGACAGCAGCACGAACGCCAACAGCACGCTGCCAAGCACCGTGAGCCGCGCGCCGAAACGGGACAACAGCCCGCCGGGTCGCGTGAGGCGCGCGGCGGTCACCGACGCACCGAGCGCAGCCAACGACCCCATCCGAGTCCGGCCCGCGCCGACAACACGGCCAGCACGAGCGCCACGCCAAAGGCGCGCACCGTCTGCGTGGCCGACTCGATCGCGAACCGGCGCATCGGCCGCAGCCAATCGGGCGGCATCTGGTACGGAATGTTGTCCGTGTTGAAGAACCAGTTCCGCGAGGCATCGCTCACCAGAAAATTCGCGAACGGCCACTGAGTCGCGGCGTGCACCATGAGGAACAGGACGCCCAGCAGGGCGGCCTGCAGCCACGCACCGCGCTCGCGAATGCGCGGCATGAGCAGGTCAATGCCGATGGCGGGAAGCAACAACAGCAGCGGGAAGTCCAGCGACACCATGTGCGTGACCGCCGTGCGGATCGGCCCCAGCTTGGGCGACCCTTCGAACAGCGGCAACAGCCACAGCTGCACGCACATCACCAGCGTATACACGGCCGCCGTTGCAGTGGCGCCGTACCGGAGCCGCGTGCTGCGCGCCGCCGCGACCATGGCGAACGGGAAGACCAGCGACGACACCACGTAGAAGCTGCCCAGGTGCATCGCTTCGCGATCGTGATACTCGGTCGTGAAGATGGACAGCATCGCGAGCACGAGCCCACCGGTATACGCCACGACGTACGGCGCGATGCCTGCCGGCTCGGCGCCACCAGCTGCGCTCGCGTCATGCCGATCGGCCTCGCGTCCCTGCACGGCCACCGCCATGATCAGGGCGCCGCCGAGAATCGTGACAAAGCCCAGCGCCAACAGCGCATGCGGCGGACTGATGATCTTCACATCGAGGCCGTACGCGGCATGCCACCAGTCGTCGAATGGCGCCGACGTCAGCATCGCCACGGCCCCCCAGATGCACAGCCAGCCCCCGAGCGGGCCATGGAACAGGCGCCACACGGTGACCCCATCGGCGGGTGCACCACTCGTAAAGAACGAGCGACGCAGCACCTCGAAGCCGCACGCCAGCCCGGCCACCGCCCCACCGGTGTAGATCGCCAAGTGCGCCGGCGTCCAGAACGTGTCGCGGCCAATCGTCATGTGCCACGAGATATCCCAGATCAGCCCCACGATCACGCTGGTGGCCGCGAACACCACCGCCGCCAACTGCCACGGGATGGTACCCGCCGTCGCGCGCACGTCGGCGCGCCTCCGGTGATCGCTCGCCATGTGGAGAGACGCTGCATCCATGTTCGGTTCGATTATCTGGGGGAGCGAATGCCGCGGGCGTCCAGCAACAGCCGCACGGAATCACGCGGCAGTGGGTTCACGCGTCCGGCCCGCGTGGACACCGGGGTGGCCATCAGCAACGCATCATACAACGCCTCTTCGGTCGCTTCTGTTACCGCTTGAAACAGCGCCGACATGGCTTCGTTCCCCACCTCGTCGTTAGTGGACAGCGCGGCATCCGGCGACCGACGCACGCGCGGCGAGGTGGAGAAGGCGATCACGTAGTCACCCGAGCCATTCGACGCGCTCGAGCCGGTACGCGCCAGCCCCATGACCGCTCGCGCCCCCAATCGCTCGAGATTGCGCGACAGGATCGGTGCGTCGGTGGCAATCACGATCATGCACGATCCGTCCCCCCGCTCGGCGCCGAGATCCCCCGGAAAGGATCCCCCAAAGGCGCCGCCCGGCGTGCTGTCGGCGGCGCGCTCGACGTCGCGCTGAAAGGCGTACCGCCCCAGCAACTGACCGACCGGCACCCCCGCCATCTGCAGCACGCCACCGTAATTGCCCTGCACGATCACCCCCACGGTGTAGCCGCCCAGTGAGGCCGGCAGCTTACGCGACGACGTCCCGATGCCCCCCTTCCAGCCAAACATCACGGTGCCGTGCCCCGCACCGACGCTGCCTTCGGTTACCCGACCTGTGTCGGCGGTCGCCAAGGCCCGGTTCACGGCGGCGGCGATCCCCGGGCGCGCCCGCGTGGCGTTCAGCTGCCCATCGTTCGTTTCGCCGACCACCGGGTTGATCGACCGCACGTTCGTGTTCTCCGGCTTCGCCAGCATGTACTGCGCGAGCGCCTCCCCCGCCTGCCAGATACACAACGTGCAGGTAAGCAGGATCGGCGTTTCGAGCTCGCCCAATTCCCGCAGCTGGGTCACCCCCAGCAGCTTGCCGAAGCCGTTGCCCACGTGCAGCGCCGCCGGCACGCGATCACGGTACAGGTCGCCCCCATGCGGCACGATGGCCGTGACGCCGGTGCGGATGGAGTCGCCCATGGTGACCGTTTCATGGCCCACGCGCACGCCGGCCACATCGGTGATCGCGTTGTTGGGCCCCGGGGTGAACACGCCGGGAGCCAGCCCCATGGCGCGCGCGCGCGGTTGGGCGCTCACGGGTACCAACGCGGCGCTCATCACCAAACCGATGGCCGCGAGGCGAGTGAATAGACCAGAGAATTGAATCATCGGAGTCATGAAGGCGGACTGACGGGGAGGACGGTGATCCCTGCATATTGCGCGCATGTCGCTTCGCCCGCTCTACGGACATGCCGCCCTGCGGCATCGACTCACGGCGGCGGCCGCCGATGATCGGCTGCCGGCCAGCCTCATGCTGCAGGGTCGACGCGGTGTCGGCAAGCAGCGCCTCGGACTTTGGCTCGGCCAATACCTGCTCTGCGAGCGCGCCCTGCCGGAGCGGCTCGAGGCACCGTGTGGGGGGTGCCAGCACTGCCGCTACACCGAGCGCGGCATGCACCCCGACCTGCACTGGTTCTTCCCGCGCCCCCGCCTGAAGGACGGCGACCCGTCCCCGGACGACGTGAAGGCCGACTACAACGAGGCGATCGCCGAGCGCATGGAGGCCGACGGGCTTTGGGCGCCGCCTCCCGGTACCGAGGCGCTGTACGTGAGTACGGTGCGGGCCTTGGTGCAGCAGGCGTCGCTGCGGCCGGCAATGGCCAAGCGCGCCGTGTTCGTCGTTGGCGACGCGGAGCGCATGGTCGCACAGGAAGGGGCGGACGCGGCGGCCAACGCGTTCCTCAAGTTGCTCGAGGAGCCGCCGCCGGGCACGACGATCATTCTGACCACCAGCGAACCGGGCAACCTGTTGCCCACGATCAAGTCACGCGTGGTCGCCATTCGCGTCCCACCGCTGAGTCGCGCTGATATCGAGGCGTTTCTCGGTGACGCCGTGGTGGAGCGCAAGCTTGCCCGTGTACCGCGCGACGAAGCGTTGGCGCGGATGAATGGCGCGCCGGGCGAGCTGTTCGCGGGCGAATCGATGGCGGCGGCGTTTACCGCCGCGCGGCGCATTCTCGATGCTGCCTTGCAGCCGTCTACGCCGGACGGCACCGCGGAACGGATCAAGGCGGCGGCCCGTCAGGGCGTGTCGGGTGCGCGCGGCGCGTTCACCGATACCCTGGAGGCGCTCACGCATCTGTTGCATGCACGCGCCAAACAGATGGTCGATATCGGACGCGATGCCGACGCGCGCCGCACCGCCTCGGCGGTGGTGGATGTTGAATTCGCGAAGGCCAAAGCGCAGGGCAATGTGAGCCCGCAGCTGCTGGGCGCCTCGCTGCTGTCCTCCCTTCATCGGACTCTTCGCCCGTGACTCCAAGCAAGCCGGAAATGCCCGCGCGCGAGTTTTCGCACCTCGATGCGGCAGGAAATTTCACCATGGTGGACGTGGCCGAGAAGCCGATTTCGATCCGGTCGGCGCTGGCCAGTGGCTCGATCTCGATGGAGCCGAACACACTGAAAGCCATACAGAGCAACACGTTAAAGAAAGGCGATGTGATTCCGGTGGCACGGCTGGCGGGCATCCAGGCCGCCAAGCGGACCGCCGACCTGATCCCGCTGTGCCACCCGCTCCCTTTGTCGGGGATCGATGTCCGGGTTACCATTGATGAATCCCTGCCGGGTCTTCGGGTCGAGGGATTCGTCAGAACCACCGCCCAGACCGGGGTGGAGATGGAAGCGTTGACTGCAGTCTCCGTGGCGTTGTTAACGATCTACGACATGGCGAAGGCAATCGACCGCACGATGGTGATCTCCGAGATCGTGCTGCGCGAGAAGCGCGGCGGCACGAAGGGGGACTTCACCCGGGGTCCGTGAGTATCCTGCTGATCGAGAGGTGTCATGACCGATTCGACCACGAAAGTACCGAGCCGCGACGCGGTGGCTCGCCAACGACGGATGCATCGTCGTTTTGCACAGCGTCGCTTGACGAAGGTGTTCGTGGCGGCAGCGGTGGTGTTCACGCTCGCCGTGCTGGTCACCCCTGAGCCGCCCACGAGGGTTGTGGTCCCGGCCACGTCAGGGACCGTCCTGATGTCGCCCGCTGCCGCCGCATCGAATGTGGCCAGCCTGCCGATCCAGCCGCTCTGGCGTCCGGCGGGTGAAGTGCTCAAGCGCTCGAAGGGCGTGGCCGCACTGCCCCTCCCGTTCGGGCTCGATGCGAAGGAGCGCGAGCGCGGCGAGTCGCTCAGTCGATGGCACCGCATCTATAGCTACAGCGCGAAGTACCGTATCAAGCCGGACCTTGCCCGCCGCATCTACGACGCCGCCACGACCGCCGGCATCGAGCCGGAACTGGCCTTCCGACTGGTTCGCGTGGAAAGCGTCTTCAACCCACGGGCCGTGAGCCCAGCCGGGGCCTTGGGGCTCACGCAGCTGATGCTCGGCACCGCGCGCGAGTACGAACCCAACGTCACCCGGGAGCAGCTGCTCGACCCCGACGTGAACCTGCGGATCGGCTTCAAGTACCTGCGTGGCCTGATTCGCGACTACAAGGGCGACCTGAAGCTGGCGTTGCTGGTGTACAACCGCGGTCCGGTGGCGGTGCAGAAGTCGATCAGTATGGGGCGCGACCCCGCCAACGGCTACGAGAGCCGTATCACGAAGGGGTATCGCGGGCGAGGGGTGCTGGAATAGGGCGAACGTGTAGTGACGTGAGATGCAAATTGGCCCGTCCGATGCATCATCCTCCCAGAGGTCCGAATGGCTGATGCACTGCCCCCGAACGACGAAATCATCACCGATGCTTCGCTGAATAAAGTGGTCGGAGGATCACTACCCCTACCCGACGGGAGCGCGTGCCCGATCCACACGGGCGCTACGACGCCGCACCTCACTGACGATTCTGGGTCAACGTGCTACGGGTCTGGATGGATGTCTAACTGGTAGACCGGGAGCACATGCCCCATCCGCGTTCGCTAGCAGCTGGGGCGGGCGGGCTGCACGTTATGCCCTACCCCGCCGTCTGCGTTCCGATACCCATCCTCCCAGAGGTCCTGATGTCCGATGAACTGCCCCCGAACGAAGTGCCGCTAACCGAAGTTCCGCTGACCGAGGTGCCGCTAACCGATGCAGAGCTGGAGGCGGTCGCGGGTGGGAATGAACTCTGCTGGCTCCACGGCGTTCAAATTCCGCACTACAATGCTGTAGGGGTAAGTTGCCGTGGGTATGGGTGGGAAACGGATGACAAATGCGTGCATCCCGACACGCCGATTCTCGTGTCGACCGCTGGCGACACCAGAAGGGCGGGTGACCTCGGCGTGGGTGACTGGATCTATACGCGGCATCAGCACCGGGACGAATGGGCGCAGTATCAGGTGGCCCAAGCGGAGCCGCGCCAGCGGCCATGCGCGCGGGTCGACTTCGAAAGCGGGCGCACTGTCGTGGTGTCGCTGTCACACCGGTTCCTGCTGGCGCCGGCCGCCGAGGTGCACAGTCCGGCAGCGTATGACCCAGCGCCGATGAACGGGTGGATCCACATCTCCGAACACATTGCCGGCGTGGCCCTCCTCGATGCCCCCCATGTGCAACAGTGGATCCGCGTCTCCGGGATGACGGTGGGCGCGGCCATTCAGGGATGGGACACCATCGACATCGTGGCCCGCATCACGCCCATCGGGATGGGGCCCGTGGTGCAGCTGGAAATCGACGACGCGCACACGTACGTGGCCGACGGCCTGCTCTCGCACAACAAGGCGATGTTTGCCCGCGCCTGCGAGCCGGCATCTCACGAGGACGACGGGGACGACGCGACCGCACCCTGACGTGCGCTTGTAGCTGGGGCGGTACGTCGTGCATCCTACGCCGTTGGTCATGCTCGACGACCACCCCCGTGTCGCCGCACCTCACTGACGATTCTGGGTCAACGTGCTACGGGTCTGGATGGATGTCTAACTGGTAGACCGGGAGCACATGCCCCATCCACGTTCGCTAGCAGCTGGGGCGGGCGGGCTGCACGTTATGCCCTACCCCGCGGGACGCGGCGCGCCGTTGAGCTCGAGGCGCCTCGTGTCACTCCCCTCGGTCTGACTATCGCTGCGGCGGCGTCTTCTTTTTAGTGGACGCCGTCTTCTTCTTCGCCGTCGACTTCTTGGCCACGCTGCTCCCGCTGCGCACCCGCAGCGTCTGGCCGGCGATCACGCGGGAACCCTTGATCCCGTTCAGTGACTTGAGCCGGGTCACCGTGGTGCCGTAGCGCTTGGCGATCGACCCCAGCGACTCGCCGCGCTTCACTACGTGGATGCCGCGCGACGTGAGCGTGGTGGGCGACGAACCGCCGTACCGCTCGATAGCGGGATCCGGGATCTCGCGGGCGAAGCTGATCGCCAGGGCGCTCGGAATCCGCAGCGACTGACCGGCCACCAATCGCCCCTTCTTGGTGGTCTTGATCGCGGGATTGAACCAGCGCAGCTGCTTGAGCGTGACCCCGTGGCGGCCGGCGAAACCGGCCGGCGTGGTGCTGCTGCCGCTCACCGATGCCATGCGGTAGCCGAGTCGGTCCGCCTCCGGGAGGCTGTCCAGCGCCATCCGCGCACGGTCGGCCAGCCCCACCGGCACCCGCGCCCAGATGCTGGCGTCGGGGGGCGTGATGCCCCTGAGCACCGCCGAGTTGAGATCGCGCACCTCGGCCTTGGTGGCACCGCTGGCCGCCGCGATATGACCGAGGCTCGTGCCCGGCGCCACCAGCACGGAGTCGTAGCCATACAGCGGCAGTGAGTCGATCACGAGCCCGTACCGAGTCGGCATCTTGGCCACCAGCGCGGCCGCAATAATCTGCGGCACGTAGTTCTTGGTTTCGGCGCGCAGATAATCCTGCTCGGCCAACGCAAAAAAGCGATCCTCGCCGTCGGCGCCATCGAGCTCACTGGCAAATCGCGTGAGCCCGCGCGCCACGCGGCCCGGGCCGCCGTTGTAGGCCGCCGCGGCCAGATAAAGGGAACCGAACTGCTTCTGCAGATCGCGCAGAAAGCGGATCGCGCCGTCGGTTGAGCGGGCCGGGTCACGACGCTCGTCCATCCACCAATCCACGCGCATCCCGACGCCGCGGGCGGTACCACTCATGAACTGCCACATGCCCACCGCCGCCGCGCGCGAGTACGCATGCGGATCGTAGCCACTCTCGATGAGCGCGAGATAGGTCAGGTCTTCGGGCATGCCGCTGGCCCGCAGCTTGGCCCGGATCATCGGCTCGTAGCGTGTGCCTCGAGACAGGCGCGCCCGAAAGACGTCCTTTGCGCTGTTCGAGAAGAGCCCCACGTAGTGCTCGACGCGATCGTGCGTTTCGTACGACCGCACGTCGATGTCCCAGATCGGGTCGTCGGCCGCGCTGGCCGAGTCGACGGGAAGCAGCACCGCGCTGTCGCCGAACACGGCCACGACCGTGCTGACCACTTCATCGGGGGTGGCGCGGTCGGTGGTGAGGAGGGACGCCGACACCCTCGAGGCCATCGGCGTAGGCGCGACCGCGACGGGGGGCGGCGCGATCACCGGGACGCCCCGCCCTGCACGCCCGCACGCGCCGGTCACGAGCAGCATCACGACCGCGGCGAAATGGTGAGGAAGTTTCACGCGGGGAACTTACAGAGAACGGGAGCGAAGGGGTGCCACCGCGGCGCGGAACGTGACGTACTCGGGGCAGACCTCATTGAGACAGAGCAGCCAATGTGCTCGTACGAGGCGTGGGCTGGTGACACAGCGCCATGCAGGTGATGTCATCCGACTGTACCGTGCCGCCGGTAAAGGCGTCCACCACCGCCAGCAGGCGGTCAATGCACTCCGCAGGGCCGTCGCAGCGCACGCTCTCAAAGGCGGCCCGCACTCGTTCCAGACCAAACTCCCGGAAGCTGGCGTCCAGCGCCTCGGTGATGCCATCCGTGATGAACAACACCGTGTCGCCAGCCTGCAGGCCGACCTCCGCAGACGCGTAGCGCTGTTGTCCGCGAACGCCAAGCGCCCGACCCTTGGGGGCGTCCAGCCACCGGACGTCACCGGAGCGCGGTATGAGCAGGGGCTGCACGTGGCCGGCATTCACGAAGGCCAAGGCGCCGGTCGCCGGTTGGTACCGCGCATACACGGCGGTCACGAAGAGCAGCTCCGTGTTGCCCTCGTGCAGAATCGCGTTGGCCGCGCCGACCATCCTGGCCGGATCGTTCGCGGTCGCGCCCTGGGCCGGCTGCAGCGAGGTGGTATGCAGCACGCTCTTGGCTGACATGGCAAAGAGTCCGGCATGAATGCCTTTGCCGCAGACATCCGCGACGACGAGGCAGACGGCCCCGTCTTCCACGGTGAAGTGGTCATAGAAATCCCCGCCGATATCTTGGGCGGGGCGCATCATCCCCTGTACGGCAAAGGCATCCGTGGCGGGCCAAGGACTGGGCTGAAGTGACTGCTGCAGTTTCGCCGCGAGGTCGATCTCTTCCTGCAGCTTCGCACGACGCAACGACTCGTGATACTGATCAAGAAACGCAATTTTCCGATCGCGATGGACAATGGCGCCGCTGATGACGCAGAGACCGGCGAGGGTCAGGAATTCCTGAAAATTGAACAGCCGAGAGGCGCTCACCACCGGCACGGAGAAGAAAATCGCCAGCGTACCAAAGACGAAGGCAGAGGCATTGATCAGGGCTCGCCAGTGCCATTTCACGATGTACGCAAAGTTCGTGGCGACGAGCAGCGTCGACAGGCGCAGGAATTTTCCCCGCGTGACGACGGCGATGATGGCCAGCACGAGCAGTGCCGACATCAAGCCGACCATGTGCAGCGTGAGCAGCCGTTCGGCCACGCGGCGGCTGGCCACGGCACGCCGGTGCTTCAGCGCAAAGGCCAGCAGCGCGCTGATGATGAGCACGACGTGACTAGCCACGATCAGCGCGTCACTCAGGCCAACGGTTGCCGCGCGGGAAAGGTCCGCCGCCACTCGCTCGGAGTCGACGATGGCGAAGAACGGCACGAGAAGAATGATGGCCAGGCCACCATAGGGCGCGATCGACAGGTTTGCCTGAAATCGTCGCTCCACGAGCTCCCGTCGCTCGTCCGTGTTCAAGCTGCCCAACAGTCGCGATTCGACCAACCAGTCCGGAAGGTATCGTCCCAGTGCCGTCAGCATGGCCACGTCCGTTTCAATTCGCCAACCGCAGCAGCAGGTGGCAACGGTTGCCGTCCGTTCTCACGCGCAGGCGCTCGGCGCGTTGCCCCAGCAGCCAGCCCGTGAGCTTGGCGAGCCCGGTCGGATCGTTCAGCAGGGTGTCGCGGTCTGGTCGCGTCTTGACCAGTTCAATGGCCTGCCCCTCGTAGGAAACATCGAGGTCCAAGTTGTACTCGTCAAAGGTGAGATCCACCGTGACATCCCCGGCCGCGAGCCCCGTAGTGAGCGACTCCATCACGTGATGTAGCGATTCGGTCGCCATGGTGATGGTCTCTTTCCGAGCCGCCACCGAAGCGCCGAAGTGCAGCAATCCGTCGCGGATGGCCACGTAGTTGTCCGTGTCCGCTGGCAGCGTGAGGCGGGTGCGGCGGGTGTTTCCCAATTGCATCACGTAGTTCAGGACGAGCGCCACGATCGCGCTGAGGGAGACGGGGGAGTTGAGGATGGGCCTGAGGACGTGCGGTGCGTTCGCATACAGGTGCGGCATGAGGCCGCCGCTCAGTCCGAAAGCCAAGGCGCACCCCGCCATCAGGATGCGGCGCGCATCGAGCAGTCGAGAGGTCAGCAGCTGGATGCCGGCCAGCATCATGAAGCAACAACAGTAAACCACCGCGGCGCCGGTGATGGGGGGCGGCAGTGCGGTGATCGTCGCGGCCACCTTGGGGAGGAAGGCGCAAGATACCATCAGCAGGCCGAAGCTGTAGGCGATGGTGCGGCTCGTCGCGCCGCTGGCAATCGCCAGGCCGATATTACTGGACGAGGTGTTGTGGCTCACGGTCCCCAGTAGACCGGCCACGATGTTGCCGATCCCCTGCGCGGTGGCGCCACGGCTCACCGACGCCATGTCCGTGCGCGTCCATTCCGAGTCGTTGATTTTCTGGCACATCGTCAGGTCACCGACGTTCTTCAGCGACGTGGCGATGCTCGCGATGGTAAAGGGGAGCAGCAGCGACCATTCCACGGCGATGCCGGGAACGGCCCGGTGAGGCCAGCTCATCCACGGCTGATCCACGACCGACTGCACCGCGCTGGGGGGGATACAATCCAGCGCCACCGCCGCAGCCACGCCGACGCAGATGCCGATCAGCAACGGGAACAGCTTGACCAGACCACGCCCCCACGCGGTGCACCCGATCATGGTGATCAGGGTAATGAACCCGACGGCGACATTATTCCCTTGGTCGGCACCGGCACTCAGGGTGGCCGGGTCCGCCAACAGTCTGGGGAAACCTGCGGGCATGACAGCGACGCCCACCATCGTCATGACGACACCGATCACCTCGGGTGGGAACAGCGCCCTGATGCGCGGCAGCAGCCTCGCCAACGCCACTTCGAGAGCGCCGGCCAACGTGGTCATGCCAAACAAAGTGGGCAGGCCATACCCGCCACCGGCGAGAACGGCGGTCGAAAAAAACGCGGGGGCAACGATCGGCGGGCACAGGTAGCCAGAGCCGATAGGGCCGCGTCGGTTGGCCTGCAGGATGGCGCCCAGCCCGGTCACGATCATGCTCATACGCAGGATGCTCTGCGTGTCGCCTGCCGAGGTCGAAAAGGCCGCCAGCGCGGTGGCCATCATCACCCATCCGGCCGCGCCGATCAGCAGTTGCTGCAGCCCCAGCGTGGCCAGTGCCGACAGCGGCGGTGTATCGTCGACGCCGTACGTCAGGGTGCTCGGTTTCATGTCAATCGCGCAGGTTGACGATGTCCTCGAATCCCACGGTGAGAATCACGGCGCGGTCTTTCGCAACTGCGGACCCAAGGGGATTGCCGTGTGTCGGGGCAGTTCAGCGACGGGGGAATATCAGGCAAGATGCCTGCTGAACCGGCAATCCGGAATACCGCGTCAGCACCGTCGGCGGCACTCCACCCTCAGCGCTCGGTCACCGATCGATGACAGGCGACGTTAGGCGACGTTAGGAAACGTCAAGCAACTGGTCGAGGAGCGGCGACGACAGCC
>CAITQY010000647.1 GCA_903894655.1 uncultured Gemmatimonadota bacterium | reverse complement strand
GACCCTCGCCCACATGCAGGCGCCGCACCTGAAGGGCGACCGAGTCCTTCAGGGTGCTGTCTCGCGATGATGGGACAGCGGCCACGACGCGGGCGGCACCGAGATACAGTTCGCGGCGCAGGAAGCCGCTGCTCGAGACCTCGATCTGAATGGTCGCCGTGCTATCGCCGCCGCGCGCCGCCATGAGCGTCATCGATCCCGGACTCGGGACATGGCAGATCGCGAACCAGCCCGTTTCGCGCGTGGTGGCTAACCGCCGAGGCGTGCGACGATTCATGCCGCCCGCGCCGAACGAGAGTTCGAGCCATTCGGCGATCACGGTCACGCCCGACGCCGGCGCGCGGTCGGTGGCGTTGCGTACGATGCCCATGACCACGGCGCCGGAGTTCTGCGGCGTGGGAGCCCCGCAGATCGCCGTGCGCAATCGCGCGGCAGACGGGGTGGCCAGGTCGGCGCGAACGGACCCGCCGTCGGCCACGGTGATCGTGCGTAGCAGCGGCTCGAGGCCGAGCGAATCGAGCACGGCGTGATAGAAGCCCAGGGTGAAGCGGCCGCTCGGTGCGTCGATGAAGCGGAACGCGCCGAGTGAGTCCGACACGACCGTGCGCCCGTACGTCGCCCCTGAGTCGGCCGCCACGAGCTGGACCAGTGCGCCAACGAGCGGCCGACCGGCGATGCTGTCGTAGACCGTGCCGTGCACGTCGGTGAGTCGCACGTCGGTGAGTCGCACGTCGGTGAGTCGCACCTCGGCGCGCGGCGCCCGTACCGGTGCCGGTGTGGCAAGCGCGGGCATCAGGAACACGCCGAAGAGCAGGAGGTGCAAAGGCCGCACGGGATCGTTGGCTGAACGTTGGGGAGACGACCGAACGTTCGCGTGAGCCGTCGGGAAGTGGAAGGGTCGGCGTGCGTTAGCGCAGCAGCTCGCGCGTGGCATCATGGGTTGGCTGTGTGAGCACCTCGATAGCCGGTCCCTGCTCGGCGATGGTGCCGTGCGACAGCACGACCACACGGTCAGCAAAGCTCCGTGCGAATTCGACATCGTGGGTCACGATCAACAGCCCGCGTTTTTGGGCGGCGAGGACACGCACGGATTCGCCGAGGGCGCTCCGGCGCGCCGGATCGAGCGCGGACGTGGGTTCGTCCATCAGCAGCAGCTGCGGGTTGGGGGCGAGGGCGCGTGCGATCGCCACGCGTTGCGCTTCGCCGCCGGAGAGTTGCCGCGGATACGCGTTGGCGCGGGCCGATACGCCGAGGGACTCCAGCAGGCGCGTGGCGGTCGCCGCCGCGTCGGCGCGTGATTGCCCGAGTGCGTGCACCGGCGCCAGCATGATGTTCTCGAGTGCGGTGAGATGCTCGAACAGCGCGTGGCTCTGGAAGACGACCCCGACGCGCCGCCGCAGCGCGCGGAGCTGCGACTCGGGAGGCACGGCGCCGGGCTGCAGCGCTACGCCGCTGATCTCGACAGTGCCCGATGAGAACGGCTGCAACGCCGCGACGACCCGCAGCACCGTGGTCTTCCCGGCCCCCGACACGCCCATCACTGCGCACACTTCGCCCTCGGCGACATCGAGGTCGAGTCCACGCAGCACGGCCCGATCTCCATGACCCGCGTGCAGCGCACGCACACACAACGCGCTCTCGCGCACGGCGATGTTGCGACTCATGCGATTTTCCAGCGCTGTTCGAGGCGACGTGCCATTCGCGAGAGCGGCAGTGACATCGCGAGATACACGAGAGCGCAGAGCGCGCCCGGAATGGCCCAGCTGCCCGCGTTGGTCGCGTAGATCGCGGTCTGCTTGGTGAGCTCCACCACCGTAATGACCGACACGAGCGAGGAATCCTTGAGCAGTGCCACGAAGTCGTTCGTCATGGGCGCCAGCGCGAGTCGCAGCGCCTGCGGTCCGCGCACGAGCCGCAGGATCTGTAGTTCGGAGAGGCCAAGGGTGCGCGCCGCCTCGAGCTGCAGCGTGGGAATGGCTTCGAGCGCCGCCCGATAGATCTCGGACTCGTAGGCGGCGTAGTTGAGACCGAGGCCGATCACGGCGGCGGCGAAGGCAGGGAGTCGCACCACGTCCGACAAGCCGTAGTACAGCACGAACAGCTGCAGTAGCACCGGCGTGCCACGGATGATCTCGACATAGGCGGTGATCAGGATGCGCAGCGGCTTGGCTCCATACACGCGTCCGGCGGCGAGGCCGATGCCGAGTGTGATGGCGAGGGCCATCGCGAGCACCGACAACAGCAGCGTGATGACGGCGGCGCGCAGCAACGCCGGGAGATAGGTTGCGATCGAGGCGGTGGTGTCGCGCCCGGCGGTGCGGGTCTCGCTGCGAGGCACGGAGTCCCGCAGCACCTGTTGTTGAAACGCCGCTTGCTGCGCATCCCACACGTCCCATGAGCGGAAGACGCGCTCGAGCGACCCGTCGCGCATGCGTGCGCGCAGCGTGGCGTTCACCGTGTCGCGCAGCGCGCTGTCCCGGGCGGCCAGCACCGCCACGTAGTGACCGCGGGCCACGGCCTCCGGTTGAATGACGAAGCCGCCGATGCGGCGCAGCGAGCGTTCGGCCAGCACATGGTCAAGCAACACCGCGTCGACGCGTCCGCTGGCGAGATCACTGTACGGATGCACGTCATCGTCGTACGACACCGGCACCACGCCGTGTGTGCTTTGGGCAGCGAGCACCATCTCCCACGCCATGGTGGCGCCCAGCGTGCCCACCCGACGACCACGGAGGTCGGCCATCGTGTGAATGCGCGCGCTGTCTGCGGCGCGGACAGCGAGTACCTCACGGAACTCGTAGTACGGCAACGACACGGCGAAGCGCTGGTGCAGCGCCGGCCGATCCTCGAGGCCGGACATGCCGATCGTGAAGTCGCCGCGGGCCACCGACTGCTCGATGGATGCCCAGGCGACTTGAACGAACTGTGGCTCGCGACCGAGGCCTTGCGCGAGCATCGTCGCGATCTCGACGTCGAAGCCGCGCAGTTTGGTGGGGTCGGCGGCGTCGGCTTCCACGAAGGGCGCGCCCCCTTCGGCGTCACCACCCCACCGGAGGGGCTCGGTGCTCGCTGGAACGGTCGATGTCGAGGATGCTGGCGGTTCGGCACAGGCCCACGTCACCCCGAGCACCGCGGCTATCGACAGCACCCGCGTGGCGATTCGGATCATGGAGCGGGTCGGTGGGGAAAAGTCGGCGCGCCTCGACAATTTATCACCGGAAACGGGCTGCGGTCGAGTAGCTTTCGGGGTGAACCAGATTCCGATTACACGACCGGTGGCCCTTGATGTGCAGATCACCGTGCTCCATCCCGACAAGTCGCTTGCTGCCGGCGTGCCACTACGTGTGATCCTTGGTACCGCCGCCGATTGGCAATCGCCATCGGCCGGGGATGAGATGGTGACGGGCGACGATGGCACCGTGCAGTGCACGCTGCCGGTCGTGCTGGCGTCGCAGCGTCGTCAGGTGGTGAGGAACTTCGTGGCGCGCCTCATGGCGTCGCGCGAGAGCACAAGGCAGGTACAGCTGGGTGTCGTCATGGAGTATGCCGGACGCTCGTGGCTGTCGGCCATCACGGTGGACCGTCGCGCCAGCGGGGCCAGCCTGCGACTCGACCCGATGCGGGTGTACGGCCGCGCCTCCGATGGTCGGTTTACCGATGATGTCCCGTTGCACGACGGCTCATGGCACAAACGACTCCCTAGCGGCCAGATGGCGTCGCTGCCGGGCTTTGTCATCACCCACGCGACGCTCGATCCGGAGTCTGCTGCGGCCGACAACGCGGCGTGGCGGTTGCGGGTCACGTTGCAGCAGTGGGAGCCGCATGTGGTGCCAGCGCTTCGCTTGCCAAGCCTCTGACGGCGGACAATACTCCGTGACGTGCTACGCGCCGCCCTCGCGCGTTGGCTGATTTCCCCTCGTTTGCCGAGCAGACCGTGCCCCTCAAGGAATATCCCGATCATCACGACGCGGAACTCGTCCTCAAGCTGTACGAGCTCCGTCGCGAAGATCTCATGCGCGCATCGCGCACGTTGGTCATCAGCAAGTTCTTGCCGACGAGCCTCGAGGACGTGATCGCGGTGACGAAGGGCGACCATCCGCTGAACGCGGCGTTTCGTCAATGCACGTCGTATTGGGAGATGACGTACGCGATGGCGCGTCACGGCGTGATGCATGCCGAGTTCATGCTCGAGAGCAACGGCGAAGGCTTGCTGGTCTACTCGCGCGTCGAGCCGTGGCTCGCGGAGTATCGCGCGGCGGTGAACCCGATCGCCTTCCGCAACGCGGAGTGGGTGGCGAAGGAAACGGAGATGGGCCGCATGATCGCCGATCGGTTCCGCAAACGCATGCAAGCGCAGCTCGACGCGGCCAAGGCCGCCAAGGCCTAAGGCGGCCGGTAGGCGTGCTCCTCGGGCTCGTGTCGCTGGTGAGTGGGTGCTGGCCGAACCACTTGACCACGGATCGGCACGGATGCTCGCGGATGAGCGCATCCGCGGCCATCGGCGTCCATTCGCGGTACGGCTTTTTGTTTACGCCAGAAAACGCCGGGCCAACTGTTCGAGCCGGTCGTCGCCCTGCTGCTCGGCCTCCACGCGCAGCTCTTCCACAAACGGCTTGAGCAGCGACTCGCCCCAGTAGTAGCCGGTCGCCCGTTCCGCGAGCTGCGTTTCATTCACGCGTGCCGCTTCGAGCAGCGCCCGCGCGCAGGCCCGATCGTAGCCCGCGTCGTTCCGCTCAGGCAGGTGGTAATTGCGGCGGGGCATCTCGCCTTCCGCATCATCTCGTAGAAACGCCCGCGACATACCTGCCTCGTCCGATCATCGTGGTTCCGCCCGAGCACGTCCCGAGCGTGGTGAAAGCTAACGGGTCGCGCCGGACTCGCCGGCGATCGCGGTCGGGATCGCTATCGCTTGCGGCGTAGGTCCGTCACGACAATGAGGTGATCCGCCGCACGTTCCGAGCTCTCCGGCGTCACGCCGAGCGACGCCGCGAAGGCGGGCGCGAGATCGGCGCTGCTGAAGGTGAAGCCACCGGTGCGTTCGAACGCGGCGTCTGAGTACAGCGTGAGATCGAGGCGCCCTGGCAGAAACTGTCCAACTTTGGGGTCGGTCCAGGTGACGAGCGAACGCTCGCTCAATCGCGATGCATCGCTGAGCGCCAAGTCGGAGCCGTCAACGTCAAGCCCCTGTTGCAGCGTGAAAATCGACTCGTACGATCCGATCGCGTTGAAGTCGCCGGCAATCACCAGTGCACCTCGCGCGGTACGGAAGCCGAGCTCGCGCTGCAGCCCCGCGCGGATGGCACGACTCTGCAGTACGCGCAGCTGATCCTGCGGATTACGAAAGAAGCCCCCACTCTGCAAGTCGAGCGGTACGAACAACGTTTCGATGCCGTCGATGGTGATCCACGCGCCGGTACTCGACAGCTGTGCCGTCGCTTCGATATCGAACAGCCGCTGGGCGGCCGTTGGCACCATCGCCCGTACACTGTCCAGCACGCCCGCCGGATATTCCATGCGCACCATCGACGCGGCCTGCCGGATCTCGCGATCACGGGTGGCGACCACGGCGTGCTGTCGGCCGCCACTGCGCGAGTACGCGAAGCGCCAGCGACCCAGTGCCGCCAGCTCCGGGCGCGCGAAGAAGTCGGCGAGGGTGGAGTCCGACGTTTCGGCATACGCTTCGTCGAGCAGGATTACGTCGGGCGACACGGCCGCCAACAGCTTGGCGTGGTTGGCGGGCGATCGGAACGACCCTTCCGATACGTTCCACTGTACGACGCGCACCGCCCTGTCGGCTTTGGACGGAATGGCCGATACGAGCTGCGTTCGGGCTCGCGTCTCGAGTGGTGTGGCGAACGTGTAGCGCGCGGCGGGGAGCGCCGTGACGACCCCACTGGTGGATTCGAAGACCAGTCGGGCACGAACGGCGCGCCCCAGTGGCGCGAACCCATCGCGGGTGCCGCCGCGGGCGATCCGGAGTTCGAAGCGCGTGGTGCTCCACGAGGGCAGTGCAACCACATCGAGATCGTACGCACTGCGGTACGCGCCGAGCCCGGTCGGGCCGACCGTGCGCAACGCGGCACCGGCGCCGACGCCATTGCCCTGTGTCTTGTCAGCGCGCGACAGGTCGAGTGCCACATCGACACCGGCCAGACCAACCGCGGCGTCGAATACCGTGCCGCCCGTTTGCGTGCGGTCGTCGGTGTCCATGAGGAGATGCAGCGTGCCCGGCATCGCGGAGTGGCTGACGCTGTCACGTACCGAAAATGACAGGTACCACCACTGTGCGTCCTCGGCGGCCCACGCCGCTTCAAGCGGCCCGGACGATGCGGTGGCTTGTGACCACACGGGCACTCCCGTCCAATCGTCGAAGTGCCCGTCGAGCTGTATTGGGACGCGCGTGGCAGTGGCGCGTGCGCCGGTCGTCGTGCGGGCCCCCCGCCCCGTGCCGCATGCGGAAAGCACGGCGAACGCTGCAAAGACACCGAGCCGGACCGTGCGCCGGTTCAGGCAGAGTCGAAACGATGAGAGAATGCGCATCCCGGAAATTATCGACTGGTGACGATGGCCGGCGCGGGAGTGCCTATCCAGATTCACTCCATGGCCCGACCGAGGCAGTCTCCGCCACCAATCAAGTCCTTCCGCGAGCGGCTCGGCGCGCTCCGGCACGTCGGACCGCTCTTCCTGCTGGTGTGGGGCACCAGCGCGCCGCTCACGATCGCCACCATCAGCATCCGGCTCATCCGCTCGATGCTCCCGGTGAGCACGCTGTACGTGGGCAAGCTGATCATCGACGAAGTGATTCGCACAGCGGCGCTGCCGGGGCACCCCGATACGTGGAGCGCGTGGGTGGCCAGCGGTTTGCTTGATCGCACGATGCAGCTCATTCTGCTCGAGTTCGCGCTGGCGATCGGTGCGGATATGCTCTCGCGCAGTGGATCGCTGGTGGATCGCATTCTCGGGATCAAGTTCTCGATCAGCACCACGATCCGCCTGATGGAGCACTCGGCCACGCTCGACCTCGAACAGTTCGAGGACAGCGAAGTACAGGACCGCTTGGAACGCGCGCGCACGCAGACGTATCAGGGACTCGGTGTCATGGGGCAGCTGTTTGGCCAGGTGCAGACGCTGATCACGATCATCAGCTTTGCGGCCGGGCTCGTGGTGTACGCGCCGTGGCTGATCGTACTGCTGTTAGTGGCGCTCGTGCCGGCGTTCGTAGGTGAAGCGCACTTCAATGCGCTGGAGTACGCGCTGCAATGGTCGCGCACGCAGCAGCGTCGGTTGTTGGAGTACCTTCGGCAGACGGGGGCGAGTGTGGAGACTGCCAAGGAAGTGAAGATCTTCGGATTGAACCGCTTTCTGATTAGCCGCTTCCGCGAGATCTCGCTCGATACGTACCGCGCCAATCGCGCTCTCGCGATCAAGCGTGAGAGCACGATGGGACTGCTAACGGCAATCGGCACGGCCGGCTACTACACCGCGTACGGGTACATCGCGTGGCGCACGCTCACCGGTCAGTTCACCATCGGTGATCTCACGTTTCTGGCGGGGTCATTCCGTCGGTTGGGTGACTTGTTGGCGAGTCTGCTCGTGGGATTCTCGAGCACGGCCAGTCAGGCGCTGTACCTCGACGATCTGTTTTCGTTTTTCACGATTACATCGCGCATTGACTCACCCGAGCACCCACGCGATGTGCCGACACCGATTGCCATCGGTTTTGAGTTTCAGGACGTCGGCTTTCAGTATCCCGGTACCGAGCGCTGGGCGGTACGCCATTTGTCGTTCACGCTGCACGCCGGGGAAACATTGGCGTTGGTGGGCGAGAACGGCGCCGGGAAAACCACGATCGTGAAGCTGCTGGCGCGGCTGTACGAGCCCAGCGAAGGACGCATTCTGCTAGACGGGCATGACCTGCGCGAGTATGACCTCGATGCGCTGCGCGCCAACGTGGGGGTGATCTTTCAGGACTTCGTGCGCTACAGTCTCACGGCGGGCGAGAACATCGCGGTGGGGCGGATCGATGAACGCGACGATAAAGCGCGCATTGTGCAGTCGGCCGAGCAGAGCTTGGCGGCCGAGATGATCGCGCGGCTGCCGGCCGCGTATGATCAGCCGATCGGCAAGCGATTCTCCACGGGTGTGGAGTTGTCAGGGGGCGAGTGGCAGAAGCTGGCGATCGCCCGCGCGTACATGCGCGACGCGCAGCTGTTGGTGCTCGACGAGCCCACCGCCGCGCTCGATGCGCGGGCGGAGTTCGAAGTGTTTCAGCGCTTCAGCGCGTTGAGCGCCGGGCGCACCAGCATGCTGATTTCACATCGCTTCTCGAGCGTGCGTATGGCCGATCGCATTCTCGTGCTGAACGAGGGCATGGTGGATTCGATGGGCACGCACGAGGAGCTGCTAGCGCGGAAGGGAAGGTACGCGGAGCTGTTCGAGTTGCAGGCGCAGGGGTACCGGTAGGGGGTGACACGCACCTTTTAACTCACGACCCGGAACTTGGACTCATGACCCACCACTCACGTGAGTCTAGAGTTTTGAGTCAAAGTTTGGGGTTGTGAGTGACTCCGCTAGTGCTCGTCGAATTGCCGGTTCGAGCGACAATGGGCCGATCGGTCCCATCACGCGATGGCGCACGCGACCATCGCGGCCGATGAGGATGGAGGTGGGATAGCCGACCACGCCGCCCAGCTCGCGAATCACGTCGGGGCCGACGATAGCGATGGGATAGCTGATGCCGCGTGCGTTGATGAAATCGCGCACGGTTTGCGGATCGCCCTTGTCGACGGAGGCGCCGAGGAGCACGAGGCCGGCGGCGCTGTGGCGGTTCCAGGTGGCCTCGAGGAGCGGCATTTCCACACGGCAGGGTGTGCACCAAGTGGCCCACACGTTCACGAGCACCACGCGTCCGCGCAGCGACTGCGACGTGATGGTGGAGTCGGCCAGCGTGCGCACGGCGAACGTGGGTGTGCTGCGGTCGCGCGCGGTGACGTTCACGAGCGCGCCCACGTGCGGCAGGAGGCGTGGGAGGGCCCAGATGCCGAGGCCGATCATGAGCAGCGTCGACCAGTGGACCTTGGCTACGAGCTGTTTGAATCGGGGCGGGTAAGAGTACTGGAACGCCATGGGGCGGAATGTAGCGCGTGCCGGCGTTAGCCGAGGCATTGTTGAACTGATCACGCGGAGGCGCAGAGAGCGCAGGGGTCGCAGAGAACAACATCAACAATTGAGAACGGCAAACGGCGCAAACCGGTTCGTATGCGGCTCTGCGTTCTCTGCGCACGCTGACTCTCTGCGTGATCAGCTCCCCACCGTACCCCGACCGACCGCGCGACAGTCCCAACAGTCGCTCAGGCCGTGCGCGGGAAGCGGGTGGCGAGCATGCTCCGGGGAGTATCGCCGGGTGCTAGCTTTTTGTGGTCCATCTTCCACCCCTGCCAGGCGTACTCCGATGCGTTTTTCGATGCGTTTTCCTGCCCTTCTCACGCCGCTCGCCTGCGGCGTCCTGTTCCAGACCGTGGTGGCTCCGTCGGTCGCGAATGCTCAGGCCCCGCGAGCGGCCGCTGCCGGCCTCCCCGCGCTCGACTCGACCACGTTCGCGGCGCTGTCGTGGCGGAACATCGGTCCGTTTCGCGGCGGCCGCTCGGTGGCGGCGGTGGGATTGCCGTCGCAGCCGCTCACGTACGTGGCCGGTTATACCGGCGGCGGGTTGTGGCGCACCGACGACGCCGGCAACAGCTGGCGCAATATCTCCGACGGCTTCTTCAAGACGGGGTCGGTCGGTGCCATTGCCGTGGCGCCCAGCGATGAAAACGTGATCTACGTGGGTATGGGTGAGCACGCGATCCGGGGCCAGTCGTCCACGTACGGCGACGGCATGTACAAGAGCACCGATCAGGGGCGTACCTGGACGCACATCGGCCTCGCCTCCTCGCGGCAGATCTCGGCCGTGCGCGTGCACCCGAGCAACCCCGACGTGGTGTACGTGGCGGTGCAGGGCGATCGCTGGAAGGGGACGACCGATCGTGGCATTTATCGCACGACCGACGGCGGCAAGACGTGGACGCAGCAGCTGAAGGGGGAGAACGCCTTCAGCGGCGCGAGCGACCTGTCGATGGACGCCACCAACCCGCGGATTTTGTACGCGGCCATGTGGGATCATCAGCGCACGCCGTGGATGGTGCGCAGCGGCGGTGCCGGCAGCGGCATCTGGAAGTCGGTGGACGGCGGCGATACCTGGAAGCGCAGTCAGGAAGGGCTGCCGAAGCTGGTGGGCAAGATCGGCGTGTCGGTGTCGCCGGCCAATCCCGATCGCGTGTTTGCGATCGTGGAAGCGGAGAACGGTGGCCTGTTCCGCAGCGACGATGCTGGCAAGACGTGGCGTCAGCAGTCGGGCGACCGTCTGATTCAGACGCGCTCGTGGTATTACATGAATATCACGGCCGATCCGAAGAACGCGGACGTGGTGTGGGTGATGAACGCGCCTGTCATGAAGTCGATCGACGGCGGCCGCACGTTCGCGAGTGTGTCGGCCACGCACGGGGACAATCACCAGCTCTGGATCAACCCGACCAATCCGAATTACCTGATCAACGCCAACGATGGCGGCGCGTCGATCTCGCTGGACGGCGGCAAAAGCTGGAGCACGCAGGACAATCAGCCCACGTCGCAGTTCTATCACGTGGCGGTGGATGACGGCTTTCCGTACAAGCTGTACGGTGGACAGCAGGACAACAGCTCGGTGATCATCCAGTCGAAGAGCGATGGTGGCAGCATCGGTATTCGCGAGTGGACCGAGGGTCCCGGCTGTGAGAGCGCCAACATGGGTGTGAGCGCGAAGAATCCGCGCTACGTGTACGGTGGCTGCTATCAGGGGCTGATCGACGAGCAGGACGCAACCAACGGTCTGGGTCGCACGATCATGCCGTGGCCGGAGATGAACCTCACCGAGCCGACAGACAAGACCAAGTATCGCTTCAATTGGACGGCACCGATCGAAGTGTCGATGCATGATGACAAGGTCGTGTATCACGGCGGCAACGTGCTGTTCAAGACGACCACGCGCGGACAGAGCTGGACGCCGATCTCGGGCGACCTCACGCGCAACGACAAGGCCACGCAAGGCTGGTCGGGTGGGCCCATCACGGGCGACATCACCGGCGTCGAGACCTACGGCACGATTTTCGCGATCCGCGAATCCACGCGCGAGGCCGGCCACATCTGGGTGGGCACTGACGACGGGCGCGTGCAACTGACGCGCGACGGCGGCGCACACTGGAGCGATATCACCCCGCGCGCGATGCCCGCGTGGGGCACGGTGGAACATATCGAGGTCTCGCCACACCGCGACGGCACCGCCTGGGCGGTGGTCGAGGCGCGGCGCATGGACGACCAGCGTCCCTGGCTTTTCCGCACCACCGACTACGGCGCGAGCTGGCAGCAGATGGCGAGCGGTCTGCCGCAGGATCAGCCGCTGTT
>CAITQY010000646.1 GCA_903894655.1 uncultured Gemmatimonadota bacterium | reverse complement strand
TTCTCGAGCATGACCACGAGACGTGCATCGTCCTCGCCCACATGCAGTTCGACGGCGGCGATCGCGCGCTGCACCAGCGCCTGGGCCTCGTCCAGCCGGCCGGCCGCTCCCAGCATGACGGCGAGATCCATCCGCTGGCGGGCCACCGGCATGGCGTCTTCGCCGGTGAGCGCCACGCGGAGGGCGCATGCCCGCTGCGCGTGCTCCAGGGCATCGTCGGTCCGTCCGGCGCGGAAGCAGGCCTGCGCCAGATTGCCAAGAATCAGCGCCATCGCATCATGCGAGCTGTTATCGGGCGCACGGCGTGCCAACACGTCGGCCGCGGCAGCAAACGCCTCGGCGGCCTCGTCCCATTCCGCCAACTCGGCAAGAGACAGACCTCGTGTGTTGTCCTCCATCCAATCGTCGCGCTCGAAGCGCGCGGGCTCGTGTGCCATCAGCAGCTCAGGCATTGCGTGAGGTGGACGCGCCGTCGTCACCCACGTCACCGTGAGCTGCGCGATAGTGCCAGCGGCGTGACGTTCGTGCACGGAGCGGCATGGCGTCAGTCGGCCGCTCCTGCAATATGGCATGGATGGCCCGCGAGGCGGCAGGCGCGATGTCACCCGATCGTGACGGCACCGACCCGAGGGCTCGCGTTGACGCGGCCCGCGTGGCGCGTACCTTCCCGATCATGATCTCGTGGTCACGGTATCGCATGGCTGGTCATTGCGCACGGCTGCTGCTGCTGTGCGCGGTCGGCGCATGCGATCGGGACAAGAGCATCACGGTGTCCGGCAACGTGCCCGGCCTCGACACGCTGGGCTTTCGTGCCGATTCGCTGCTGGCGCAGGCCGAGCGCGGCCCGGCGCCTGCCGGCGAACTCGCGACAACGGCTGGTCAGGCGATGAGTCTTCGGGCGCAGGCCCGCGGCGATTCGATGGCGCGCGCCGGTGCCCAGCGGCTCGCCGGCGGCGGTGATCTGTCTGGTCGTAGCCGTGGTGATTCGGTGCGCGGCGTGGTCACGCTCGTCGGTGCGGAACCGGCGCGGCAGATCGTGCTGCGCGCGGCCGGCAACAACATTGCCCTGAGCGGGATGGTCACGTCAGGGCTTGGTCGTCTGGCCGGCACCGAGGTGGTGGTGCGCGGCGTGAAGATCACAGCGCGCGACATCGTGGTGTCCGATTTTCTCGTCCGCGCGTCCGACGGCGTGCCGGCATGGGATGGCACGCTCGAGGCACGCGGCACACTGCGCCTCACCGACGGCTCGGGCCGCAAGCGGCTGCCGTCGGTGCCCGTAGGGTTACGCAGCATGATCGGCGCGCGTGTGTGGGTGGCGTTCAAACCAGGGAGTGCCACCGCCGCCTCGTACGGCATCATCGATCGGCGGTAGGCGGTAGGCAGGTCCCGTCTTCGTCAGGCTTCGCGGATCGCCGCCATCGGCGTTTCCTTGTACACATCGCGGCTGGTCAACAGCCCGATCCCCATCGTGAGCAGCAGCATGCCCGCGGCGATCACGAAGGTCGGACCGACGGCGGGATCGAACGGATCGTCGAACACGAATCGCGTGAGCCCCCACGCGCCGGCGAACGCCAGCATCATGCCGGTAAGCGCACCGAGTGCTCCCAGCGCGCCGTACTCGGCCAGCAGCACCCGTGCCACCTGCGCCCGTGATGCCCCCAGCGTGCGCAACAACACGCCTTCGCGCAGTCGGGCCCGTCGCGTGGCCGCGACCGCACTGAAGAGCACGGGGACACCCATCGCCAACGAGAACAATCCAAGGAACCGGATGGCGAGCGTGACCTTGTCCACGATCGCCCCGATCGTCTGACGCACCAGCGTCAAGTCCACGCTGGAGATGTTCGGGAAGCGCCGCACGATGTCCCGTTGCACGGCGGCAACGGCGGGGCCCGCTGGCACGTTCGCGACCACGATGAACTGCTGCGGGGCCCGACGCAGTGCCTCGGGGGCGAAGACCACGAAAAAGTTGGCCTCGAAGCGCGCGAAGTTCACGGTGCGGAAGCTGGTCACCACCGTGGTGATCGGTACGCCCTGCACATTCCACGTGACCGTGTCGCCCAGCACCACGCCCAGATCCGTCGCGAGATTCTGCTCGAGCGACACTTCGAACGGCGCATCCGGGTTGGCGGCGCGCGCCTTCGCCCGTGTGGCCGAGTCGGCAAACCAGGTGCCGCTCACCAACACTTCCGAACCCACGATGGAGTCGCGATAGGTACTGCGATATTCGCGGCGAAGCGCCCACCCGGCGCGGCGCGCACTCGTGTCGGCCATCAGCGCCGACACGCTCTGGCCGTTCAACGCATCGATGCGCATGGTGACGACGGGGGTTTGCTGCACGATCGGATGCTGACGTGCGCGTAGCAGAGAATCCAACGGCGCTGCCTGATCGTCCTGCACATCGAAGAAGAGCAGGTTGCCGGCCGAACCGGCCGAGGTGGCTTGCACACGACTCAGCAGATTCGCCTGCACCAGATACACCGTGCTGAGCAGAAACGCGCCGAAGCCCAGCGCGAGCGTGACGGCGCGCGTCTGGTTGGCGGGGCGATGCAGATTGGCAATGCCCTGGCGCAATTCGAACGGCCACGACGGCCGCGTGCTGCGGCGCGCTGCGGCAATCAACAGCGTGGCGGCGATCCACAGCACCAGCACCGCACCACCGATGGCGGCGCTGATGTAGAGCCCTTGGCGCACACTGCCAATGCGCGACACCACGATGCCGATGATGCTGCCCACCAGCAGGGCATCCACGGTGAGTCGCGCGGGGTCGTTCCACTCACTGGGGAGGGCGGTGTTGTCCATCTCGCGGCGAATGGCCTGCAGCGGCGACACGCGACGTAGGGCGAGCAGCGGTCGCATGGCGAACACGAGCGATACCCACACGCCGGTGGCGAGGCCGAGGATCAAGGGCCGCGGTTCGAGCGCCAGTTCAACGTCGATGGGCAGGAAATCCGACACCACTCCTGGCAGCAGGAATTGCACAGCGACACCGAGCAGGGTACCGGCGATGGCACCGACGAGGCCCATCGCGGCCGACTGCACGACGTACAGCGCCAGTAC
>CAITQY010000645.1 GCA_903894655.1 uncultured Gemmatimonadota bacterium | reverse complement strand
TCCCTGCGGAAGCGTCGATTGCGCGCGTCACGATGGACGGCGAACGCACCTTCATGGTGACGTTGCGCGACGTCAGCGAACGCCGGAAAAACGAAGATCGCCAGAAACTGCTGGCGACGGCCGGGTGGGTGCTCGCGGCATCGCTCGATGTGGAGTCGACGATGGCGACGATCGCCGAGCTGCCGGTGCCGTTGTTGGGCGACTGGAGCCTGCTCGAATTGCTGACGGCCGACGGGCAGATCCGGCGTGCGGCGGCAACGCACATGGATTCGAGGCGGCATGACGAGTCGTCCGCGCTCGTGTCGCGGGTCTCCGAGCCGCTCGACGCCGAGCTGCCCGCCGCGAGCGCCGGACGCGTGGCGCGTGAAACGGAAGCGCAGCGTATCACCGACGTGGCGTCGTGGTTGTCGGCGAATTTTCATGATCCTGCCACGCGTGAGCGGGCGGCATCGCTCGGCGCCAGCGCCGTGTTGGTCGTGCCACTACGGGCCGGCGGACGCGCGATCGGCGCGCTGCATCTCGTGCGGACGAGGCCGGGCGCCTCGCACAACATGGACGAGGTCCACGTCGCCGACCAGTTTGCCGGACTTGCGGCGTTGGCGCTCGAGAACGCGCGACTGTATCAGGAATCGCGACGCGCGGTGCGCGAGCGCGATGACATGCTGGCGATCGTATCGCACGATTTGCGCAATCCGGTGAATGCGATCGTGATGTTGACCGGTGCGGTGCTTGGCCGCGAGCCCGGTGACGAGCGGCCGCTGATGGAGCGGGAGGACGTCGAGGCGATTCGTGGTGCCGCCCGACAGGCCGACGGATTGATTCAGGATCTGCAGGACGTGTCGCGCATTTCCAATGCGCGACTGCGCGTGGAGCGTCGGCCCGTGCTCCTGTCCGAGTTGGTGAAGGAATCGGCGGACATGTTCGAGCCGGTGATGGAAGACGCCGTGCTGCGCTTCGTGCGGCGTATCGACGAGGATCTTCCGCTGGTGCAAGCCGACCGCCATCGACTGGGGCAGGTCATGTCCAACCTGCTTGGCAACGCCGTGCGCTTCACGCCGCACGGTGGTGAGATCGTCCTCACCGCCGAGCGTCATGACGACAGTATTCGAATCAGTGTGCGCGACACCGGTCCCGGCGTGCCGGCCGCCGACGTGCCCCGACTTTTCGAACGCTACTGGCAAGCCCCACGCCTGCTGCGCGCGGGGTCGGGACTCGGCTTGTTCATTGCCAAAGGCATCATCGAAGCGCACGGTGGCGAGATCGGCGTCGACAGCGAGATGGGCAAGGGCAGCGAGTTCTGGTTCACGGTGCCGCTCTAGCCCGTGCCCCAAACGAAACAGCACCGCGGTCCCGAGGGACTGCGGTGCTGTTTCGTTCGCGCAGAACAGAAGCCGACTTAGTGCTTGGCTTCGGCGGCGGGAGCGGCAGCTGCGGCACCTTCGGCAGCCGGGGCGGCCTCATGCGTCGCGGCGCCAGCGTGCTTCGCGTTGTCTTCCGCGTGATACACCTGGAAGTTCATCGGGTCGCGCGGATGCCGATACGTATTCTTGTGGATCGTGTAGGCGGTGAACAGCAGCCCCAGCGTGGCCACCGTGGTCACGGCGGCAGCGGGCCAGCCAAGCTTATTCGGATCGTACGCGACACTCATGAAGACACCCCGACGGGAAAGCGCAAACGGCGAAGAATTCGAACTTCAGCGGAAGGAAGCTATACAAGGCCGCGTCATTCTTCCACCCTCGGCCCCGTATCGCGCGCCTGATCGACGAGGCGAGCCGGAAGAATGGCCGTGCTGCCATAACGGTCCCGGATCCGATCGAGTGCCCGCGTGAGTGCCCGGTCCTTCGCGTTCTCCACCGGTTCCCCCTCCACCGGCGGGGGAGCCGGGGCCGCGAAGAAGCCCAATTGCACGGCGGGAGCGGTTCCCACGGCGT
>CAITQY010000644.1 GCA_903894655.1 uncultured Gemmatimonadota bacterium | reverse complement strand
CCTGATCGTCAAGGACGACGACGTTGCAGTGGGCACGCACGGCCGCGGCTTCTGGATTCTGGATAACACCACGGCGCTGCGGCAGTGGAGCGCGGCCACCGCGAGTGCGCCGGCCACGCTGTTCAAGCCGGCGGTCGCCACGCGGGTCCGCTACTCGATGTATACCGATACGCCGGTTCCACCCGATGAACCGCGGGCGGAGAATCCGCCCGATGGCGCGATGCTCGATTACTACCTCTCGCGTGACGCGACGACCGTCACGCTCGAGATTCTGAACGCGACCGGTCGCGTGTTGCGCCCCTTCGCGAGCACTGATCCCACGCCCGCGCCGGCCGACGCCGGCAACTGGCCGCGCTACTGGTTCCGCCCTGCGGCCGCGCCGAGCACGAAGGCGGGCGTGCAGCGCTTCACGTGGGACCTGCACTATGCGCGGCCCAGCACGGAGTGTTCGTTGCCGATCTCGGGCACACCGTACAACACAAAGTGTGAGCCCGAGGGGCCGTGGGTAATGCCGGGTGTGTACACGGCGCGGCTCACGGTGGATGGCGCGGTGCAGTCACAGATGTTCAGCGTACGGATGGACCCGCGCGTGACCACGTCGGCCGCCGCGCTCAAGCAGCAGCACGACCTGTCGGTGGCGCTCTACGACGCGATGCTTGAGGCGACGGCGCTGGCGGCCGAGGCCCGCACCGGCGGGCGTACGGCGTTTGCGGGGCAGGACGGGTTCGGTGGCGTAGCCGCGTCGCATCAGGCGGTGATCGATGCGTTGCAGGACAGCGACGCGCCGGCGACCGACGTGATGGTACAGGCGGCGCGGGCGCGGCTGGTGGCCTACGCAGCGCTCAAGGCGCGGTGGGTGGCGAAGTAGGCGGAACGCCTCGCCAACCACACACGCGATTACCGGCTCGGCGGTGGCGTGTATCCCGGCGGGGGGCCGTCGGGGTGCATGGCGCATGCCGGCGGCTGTTCGATGGTGTAGGTGAAGTTTGCGATCCGCCACACCGAGCCGACCTGCACCAGCGTGAGCAGGTCGATGCCGCAGTGTGACCACTTGCCTTCGGCCCACAAGTCGTAGGGCATCCACACCGACGCGATCGTGCCGGCCACGCGCATGATGGGGTTGTAGCCCCGCTCGATGATCGGCGCCCGCTTGCCCGTGGCGCGCTGGGCCGCCACGGTTCGTACGGTGTAGCTGCCGCCGCGACCCGCCCGTTCCTGCGCGGGGAAGAACTGCGCCTCGGGGATCATGAGGTCGGAGAGGGCGATCAGGTCGCCGCGGTTGATGTGCAGCAGTGCCGAATCGACCACGGCCATGACGGCCGATCGTGTGGCGGTCGTCGGGCCCGCTGTCTTGCCCGGGAGCGACGCGCAGCCGGTCAGGGCGGCCAAGAAAAACAGGGTCGCACGTGCTGCGTGCATGCGTTGGTGGGCGAGGGGAGGAGGTTGACTAGCCAACGCGACCTGATGTTGGCGGTGCGACGAACCGGCGGGAATGCTGTTCGTAGGCGTGCGCCATCGCGAGCAGTGTTGCATCGCTGCCGGGAAGGCCCACGAACGACAGATTGCCCGCGGGCATGCCGTTCGCGCCGTAGCCGGCCGGGACGGAGACCTCGGGCAGTCCGAGCCAATTGCCGTAGCCGAGCGTGGTGCGCACATCCGGCCACGGATCGGTAGCGGCGGGCGCTCCGAACGGCATCGTGGGATAGATCATGGCCTCGATACGCTTCGCACGAAACGACGCGGTCAGCTCGGCCACGATGGCTTCGCGCGAACGGGCGAACGACAGGCTCGCGGCGTCTGCCTCATACGGCTGGGTGATCAGCCCATTCATGGCGTCCCACTCGACGGGGAGGACATCGTAGAATGCGCGAAAGGCGGCCAGGCCGCGCTTCACATTTTGCTCGGCATTTCGCGCGGCGTTCCCGCCTT
>CAITQY010000643.1 GCA_903894655.1 uncultured Gemmatimonadota bacterium | reverse complement strand
TCCCAACGCAATAGCGGTGGCTCCGATACCGGCACAAACAGTAGCCATCAGGAGCCGTGCGCGAGCGCTGGTCAATCCATCTGTCTCCGTATGAACGTCGGGATTTCCATTTCGTCAAGGCCAACGCTTGCCGACGAGGAAATCGGAGGAACACGAGGCGGCCGTGGGGGCGCACCTTCCCAAGCCGGACGAGCGGGAGCCGCCGCCGGTCTCAGCGCGGGCCGATCCTTTGAAGGGAACGGCAGCACTGAGGGACTGGGCTTCGCGGCCGCCACCGGAGGAAAAGATGCAGTCGGCTGGTGCTGGGCGGAAGGGGCCGTGGTGCCCAGCGACACGTTCCGGACGACGCCATTACCGACGCCCCCCTGCATCTGCCGGTCGAATCCGGTCGCAATGACCGTGACCCGGATCTCGTTCATCATGGCGGGCTCGTGCACGGCGCCGAAGATGATCTCGGCGTTGTCCCCGACCGCATCGTGCACGATGTCGTTGATCTGCGTGACTTCACCGAGGGTGAGGTCTTCACCGCCCGTGATGTTGACGAGCACGCCGGTGGCACCGGAGATCGATACGTTGTCGAGTAACGGCGAGGCGATGGCCTGCTGGGCGGCTTCCATGGCGCGGTTCTCACCGCGACCGATGCCGGTCCCCATGAGGGCCGATCCACCGTTCTGCATCACCGTGCGCACGTCGGCGAAGTCGACATTCACGAGGCCTGTCTCGCTGATGAGCAGCGAGATCCCCTGCGTGGCGTGGAGCAGCACTTCGTCGGCCTTCTTGAGCGCCTCGTGGAACGGGATGCCCTTGCCGACCACGGCGAGCAGTCGCTCGTTGGGCACGATGATCATCGTATCCACGTGCTTCCGCATTTCGGCGATGCCTTCTTCCGCCTGGCGCATCCGCTTGCGTCCTTCGAACAGGAACGGCCGCGTGACGATCCCGACCGTCAGTGCGCCGGCTTCGCGAGCGAGTTCACAGATGACGGGCGCCGCACCGGTCCCGGTCCCGCCGCCCATACCGCAGGTGACGAAGACGAGATCGGCGTTGCCCAGCACGCGCTTGGTGTCTTCGCGATTCTCGTCGATGGCCTGTCGCCCAATTTCGGGGCGCGCGCCGGCACCGAGTCCGCGGGTGAGCTTCTTGCCGATCTGAATTTTGACATCGGCCTTGGAGTTCATCAGCGCCTGCGCGTCGGTGTTCACCGAAATGAATTCGACGCCCTCGAGGTGTTCCTCGATCATGCGATTGACGGCATTGCCGCCACCGCCACCGACACCCACCACCTTCATGCGGGCGTTCTGGGGCGCGCTTTCTTCGAACTCGAAGGTCATGCGGGGCAGCTCCATACGGGGCCTGACGGGCTCAGGGTGGTCGCACAGCAACCCGGCAGCAGCGGCCGGGTTACCACGAGTCCTTTGCTGCGAGCTCCGTCGACGTCGACGGTCCGCGCACGGACTCTCAGGAATGTGGAAGATCATGCCGCCTACAGCGAACGCTCTCCTAGAATACACATTCGAGAGTGCAGCGCAACCCGTGCAATCCGTTGAAGTTGGACGGATTCGTCACGACTTCGAGTGGCGTGAAACACGCCCGGTTTTATCCACAATCCACCTCAATTCAACGGCTTGTGACATTCGTGAATGGGGTCGCTGAACCGAGGCTCCGCTCGGCCGCTGTTTCGGCGAACCGATCACGCGGAGACGCAGAGAGCGCAGAGGCCACAGAGCCAAAAAAATGTCTCTGCGTGCTCTGCGCTCTCTGCCAACTCGGCGTGATCGGTTCTAGGCGGGCGGCCTACCGGCGTCCCGCCGGTGCCGCGACGGCCGCCGGCTTCGTCTCCGCCGCACCGCCGGCGTCGTTCCAATTGATGATGCTGTTGAACACCATGTTGAATTCCCCATGGTTCTGCCACCGGTAGATCGGGTTGTTCGCGAACATGAGGACGCGGCCGTTGCCCTTCACCGCGCCCGGCACGTCAAAGGCGAAGGGACGTGACTTGAGTGACTCGGCGCCGGACATCAGGCCTGACAGCACGGCCTTGTCCCCACCGACGTAGCGCGCGAGCACGTTGCCCTCGTCGGCGATACCGACCTTGAACGGCGTGCCGCCCACGTACTTCACGGGAATGACGGCCTTGCCGAAGCCGTAGAACACCGGATGCTCCGGGCGCGTGATGGTGGCTTCCACCAGCGGACGCTGCGACGTGAGTCCCGGCACAGTCGTCTTATCGACCGTCCGCGCCCACCCGAACTCGATCGGCAGGCGCGCCGATTCACCGATCGCGATCAGCGTACCACCCGTCGCGAGGAACGCGGCGACGGCATCGACACCGGGCTGACCGAAGCCACCGGTGAGATCCTTGGTTTCGCCGTACATGCCGAGGAACTTGTACTTGTCGTTCTTGAGATACGGCTGCGCGCGCGCGGCCGGTGCCTGCATCACGGTCTGCCGGCTCATGTTCTGCTCGGCCATCAGGATCACGTCGTAGTCGCGGCGCAGATTGCCCTGCACCACGCGCTCTTTGTAGATCAAGTCGTACGGGATCTTGAACTCGTCGAAGGTGAGACGATACCAGCCCAGATTCTGCGTGCCGCTCCACTGCGAATAGATCGCGACTCGCGGCACATCGGCGTCGTGCATGGAAATCGCCGGGGCGCTACCCAGCATCGCGGCGGTGAGTCCGAGCGAATCCACCAGCGTGCGCACGCGCGCGGCATACTTGCCGTCAACGACGAACGAACCCGCCGGGAACGTGGTGTCGCCGGCGGCGAAGCGCTGCTCGGCCACCTTCATCGGCACCGCGCGCAGCGGATAGCGCAGGGTGACCAGGTTGTTCGAGCCGGTGTGCGCCACCGCGATCGCGGCATTGCCGCTGCCGCGCGTGTTGCCCTTGAGCACGATCTTGTCGACCGGCGACACCGCCGCCTTGAGAATGCTCGCGTCGGCGATCTCGACGACATCCACATCCATCGCGAGCCCCATCGACCAGCCGCTGTCATCGTACGTGTTCAGACGCGCGTCGGGATACTGCTGGCGCTCGATGAGATTCTTGGCGAGGCGGCCGTACGGCTGATCGCGCTTGATCACGTACGAGCCGACGGGATAGGTGGTGTTGCCCACTTTCACTGGCGCGGTGGCCTGTCCCACCTCGATGCGCTGTACGCGCAGCAGATTCACGAACTCCGCCACCCGGGTCATATCGCGCTGCAGGGGAATCACGAACCCGTACGGCGCCTTGACCTTGCCCTCTTCGATGCTGTTGCGCGTCTTGATGTAAAAGTTCTCGAGCACGGTGGCTGGGAACATCGACGCCAGCTGCAGCGCCGACAGCACGCCCGTCTGCATGTAGTTCGTATTCGAGCGACGCGTGAACGTGGCGATGTCATTGAAGCCGATCGGATTGCCGCGGTACCACTCGCGATCCTGCGCACCACCACGACCGGTGGGCACCGCACCGGCGCGTCCCCCAAGACCGCCACCGGGTGCGGGCGCACCACTGCCGATGCCGCGCCGAGCATTCGCCATCGCCGTGCTGTCCAGATCACGTCCCGACTGCGTCTCGTACATCTTCATGAGACCGTTGTGGTTGTATGCCACCGACCCGAGATAGCCTGGTGACCAGCCGTCCATGAACGCGTGCGTGTACACACCCGGCATGCCCCACTTGGTCATCTGCGCCATTTCCCAGTTGCCGAACCACGGCAGTTCGGCGAACAGGATGGGATCGAGATTCGGATTCTGCGGCGGGCCACCCGTGTACGTGTACAACAACGGCTGCGCTTCATGCAGGTCGTGCATGATCGGCGGATACGCCGTGAAGTACCATTCGATGATCGCGCGCATCTGGACCAGCTTGATGTTGATGTCGCGATTGTTGTCGTGATACACGTACTTGCCCCAGTACGGCACACCGGCGCCGCCACCGAAGCCGCCACCGCCCGCCGGGGGCGTCGCCACCGGGGCGCGACGGGTCGTATCACCCGCGCCGGCCGGCGCCGGCGTCACGACGGGCGTCACGACGGGCGCGATCGCCGGCGCCGGAATCGCGGCCGCCATGTCGAGTCCACGGAAGAACCAGTCCACGTTGCGATCACGTCCGTCGGCATCGGCGGCCGGCGTCATCGACACGTAGAGCTGCTCACGGATCTGACTGACGAGCGGCGAGGTCTCGGTGACCAGACGATACGCCAATTCCATCAGCATTTCCGACGGACCGGTTTCGCCGCTGTGCAGTCCACCCATGAAGTGGTAATGCGGCTTCGTATCGGCCAGCACCGCCTTCACCTGGGCCTCGGTCATGCCGCGCGGATCCGCAATCTTCGCGAGGTTTTTTCGGTTCTGGTCGAGGCGCTGCATGTTCGCGTCTGACGAGATCCACACCACCACGAGCTCACGACCTTCGTCGGAACGGCCGATAGTTTCGATCTTCACGCGCGGCGACGCGGCCGCGAGTGCGCGATAGTACTTCAGCTGATCGGCGTAGTACGTGAGCTTGCGTGGCGCACCGATATGATAGCCCAGCACATCGCGCGGTGTTGGGATGCCCGCCACCAGCGGTAGGTGATCCACCAGCGGACTGCCATGCTTCGCATTGGCCAGCCACTCCTGATAGCTCTGCGTGAACGTCGGATCCTGCTTCTGATTGGGGTCGCGCGCTTCCGTCGTGAGCTGCTGGGCAGCGAGGGACGCGAAGGGCGTGAGGCCGAGCACGAGCGCATGGCGCAACGCGCGAACACGTAACAGACCGACGTTCACGGGAAAGCTCCTAGAAAAGTACGGAGTACGGAATAGGGACTAGGGAGTACGGCGTAGGGCGTACGGGTACGGCGTAGGGAGTAGATCGGACGCGACGACGGGGCACCGAGACACCCGTCTCCGTACCCCGTAATCCTTACCCCTTACTTCGCTGTTGCGTTAGAACCAGTCCTGCAACCACGTCTTCACGCGCGTGGCCAGCTTGTCGACGCCGGCACCGGTGAGCGACGGGCGGCGCGCGATCACCCCGCCCAGCGCCACGCGATGCGCGCCGTACAGCGCCAGACCGACCGCCGTGGCGAAGCGTGGCTCGGCGATCTGCTCGACGAGTCCGCCTACGTTGTCGCCCGGCACACCGACGCGCACGCCGAGGCCGAACACGTCGGCGGCGAGTTCGCTCACGCCTTCGAGCGCCGCCCCACCACCGGTGAGCACGATGCCGGCATTCAAGCGGCCGGCGAAGCCCGCCGTCTGCACTTCGCGCTGCACCTTGTCGAAGATCTCGTCCATACGCTGATGAATGATGTGGGTCATCAGTTCGCGCGAGATGTGCCGCTCGCCGTGCGACGCCGACGCCGGCATGGCGATCACCTGTTCGGAATCGACCATCGGTTCGTAGGCGCAGCCATAGGCTTCCTTGAGCTGTTCGGCGTCGTTGTTCGTAATGCCGAGTCCCTGCACGAGATCACTGGTGACCGCGTTGCCGCCGTACGGGATCGTACCGAGGTGGCGAATCTTGCCTTCGTGAAACACGGCGAGATCGGTGGTGCCGGCGCCGAGTTCGAGCAGAATGACGCCGAGTTCCTTCTCTTCTTCGGTGAGCACCGCGAGCGCACTGGCGAGCGGCTCGAGTACGAGCTCTCGCGTTTTGTAGCCCGCGCGTTCGATGCTTTTCCGCAGGTTCATGGCGGGCGAGCTCCCGATCGTGACGAGATACATCTCCGTCTCGAGGCGCGTGCCGATCATGCCCACGGGATCACGAATGCCATCGGTCTTGTCCACGCGATACTCCTGCGGGATCGCGTGCAACAGTTCGCGGTCCTGCGGAATGGCCATGGCGCGTGCGACTTCGTTCACGCGATCGACATCGGTGCGCATGATCTCATTGCCGCTGATCGCCACCACGCCGGTAGAGCACATCGCGCGCACGTGTTCCCCGGCGATGCCGACGTACAGCGAATCGGGGGTGACACCGGCCACGCGACTCGCTTCCTCGACGGCCTTCCGGATGGAGCGCGTGGCCTCTTCGATGTCGGAGACCACCCCGCGGCGCAGGCCCATCGTGCGGGTGTGCCCTACCCCAAGCACGCGCAGCGTCGGCGTGCGCGGCAAATCGCCGTGCACCGCCGCGACGATGGCGGTGGTGTAGGCGGTGCCGATATCGAGGGCGGCGACAATAGGTTCGGAAGTCATGGCTGTCTGGCGATCACCTGGTCACGGAAGCGGAGGTCGAGCTCCACCGCACGCAGATGATTCCGCGCGAGGTCCGCTTCCACGGGTAATATGTCCCTGAATCGGGCTACGGTCACGTCAGTGGTCGTTCGCACCGTGACGCCGCCCAATTTGAAGCGCATTTCCTCGGTTCCGGCCCGCTCGCCGTGGGAAACCCGGGCATAGAGTCGCGGCGCATCCTTGCGCAGACCGTCCAAGAGGTGCAAGAGCGAGCTGTCGGAGGAGGCGACCACGGGCACGTCCAGCGGATAGCGCACGGGGTCGATGGGCAGCGGACGTCCGGTCGCATCGGCCGGTTCGAGCCGTCCGCGCCGAGGCACATAGGCCACCGGCTCCCGCTCGACGACGCGGATGAGCAACGTTCCCGGTAGCTGTCGCTCGACGACCACCGACGCCACCATGGGGTGCGCACCGACCCGCTCGGCCAAGGGCTCCAGCGGCTGCCACACCGATTGCAGGGTGTCCACCTTGAGTCGGGCCACGAGCTCGGTGGGACGGGCGTACCGCACGCCCTCGAAGACCACGCGCCGAGCGTGAAAGTAGTCGAGTTGCGCCAGCGATTGGGGGCCCCACCACGGTGCGCCCACTACGATGCCGACCGCCACCAGAAATCCGACGCCCCGAACCCAGCGCAGCCAGGTGGGACGAGGGTCCTTCGGTGCGAGCTTCGGCGTCGTCTTCCTGGCCGAGGACTCGCCCGGGTCAAAGTCGGCGATGGCCATCAGTCGCGCAGCGCCTCGAGCAGTTCGGGGCCCGTCTTGGTGATGTCCCCGGCGCCCATCGTCACGACCACGTCGCCGGCGCGGACCATGGCGCGCAGTGCGGCGGCGGCGTCACGTCGCGGGCCGTGCCACTGCAACACCCCTGCGGCGACCCGGTCGCCAATCAGGGCCGACGTGACGCCGGGCTCGGGCGCTTCGCGTGCCCCGTAGATGTCGCACAGCAGCAGGGCGTCGGCCGCCCCGAGCGCCTCGGCGAAATCGACCTGCAGATCGCGCGTGCGCGAGTACAGGTGGGGCTGGAAGGCCAGCACGAGCCGACGGCCGGGGAAGGCGTGACGCGCGGCCGCGATGGTGGCGCGCACTTCCGTGGGGTGGTGCGCGTAGTCGTCGACCACCTCGATGCCCTGCGCCGCGCCCAGTCGCTGAAATCGACGCTCGACGCCGCGGAACGCGGCGAGTCCCGGTGCCATGGCCGGCACCGTGCACCCGAGCGCGAGCCCGGCGCCGAGGGCCGCCATCGCGTTGCGGACGTTGTGCAGCCCCGGCACCGACAGTTGGACCTGCCCCAGATCGTCACCGTCGAAGCGCACCTGAAAGCGCGAGCCCGCCGCATCGAGCACCAGATCGCCGGCCACGAGGCGCGCATCGGCGGCGTGCGCCGACGGGTCCGTGCCGGGCGCCGTGGCGCTGTAGGCGATCACCTCGTGACGCGACGCAATGCGCAGGGCCATGGCCCCCTCGTCATCGGCGCAGCGCACCACCACGCGCGCCGGTGCCAGGTACTGCTCGAAGGTGCGCATGATGTCATCGAGATCGCGATAGATGTCGAGATGATCGGCTTCGACATTCAGGACGACCGCCACCGCCGGATCGAGCGCAAGGAACGAGCGATCGTATTCATCGGCCTCGACCACATAGGTGTCACCGCCGAGTCGCAGGTTACCGGCCCACCGCTCGACGCGACCGCCGACCACGCCGGTGGGTTCGCGTCC
>CAITQY010000642.1 GCA_903894655.1 uncultured Gemmatimonadota bacterium | reverse complement strand
GCAGCAGACGGGTGTGCAGATTGCGCGTCGTACGGTCGCCAAGTACCGTGACCAACTCGGTGTGCTGCCCGCCCGTATGCGAAAGCGCGTCTGACCCACGCGCGCGACTGAACGCGATCTCACCTCTCTCCGAATGGCCGTCTCTGCTCGTCCGCTCCGGCGCGTCTCCCGTTCGACGACTACACATGGTGTAGACGTCAGCGTCCTCGTGCCTGCGAAGGACGAGGCGGGAAACCTCGCCTTATTCCTTGAGCTGTGCGAGGCGACGTTCCGGAACGAGTCGGCCCGCTACGAAGTCGTGGTCGTCGACGATGGCTCGACCGATGGAAGCTGGGCGCTGCTCCAGGAGCTCCGCGCGCAGTATCCGTTCCTGCGACCGGTGCGCCACCGCGCGCAACGCGGCATCGCCGAAGCGCTGCGCACCGGATATCTCCAGTCGCACGGGCGCGTGCTGGTTTTTTATCCCGCCGACCTGCAATTCAAGCCCGAGGATATCCCGCGGCTGGTCAACCCGATTCTGGCCGGAGAGTCGGACATGGTCACGGGGTTCAAGCAGGGCACGTACGAGAAGGCCTTCGTCTCGGGCATCTACAACAAACTCAGTCGTACGCTCTTCCATGTGCCCGTGCGCGATCTGAACAACGTGAAAGCGTACCGCCGGGAGATTATGGCAGCGCTCCCGATGCGACCGGATTTCCACAGGTACATGATCGTGATGGCGGCGGCGCAGGGATTCACGGTCACGGAGGTGCCTGTGCCGCTCTACGCACGACACTCCGGTCGGTCAAAGTTCGGCTTTTCGCGTATTCCCATCGGCGTGCTCGACATGCTCGCCGTATGGTTCGAACTCAAGTTCGGACAAAAGCCGCTACTGGCGTTCGGCATGCTTGGGGTGGCGCTCTTCGCCGTCGGGGTACTCTCCGGACTTGGAGCGCTTGTCTGGCTCGCAAGCACTGGAGAGGGACAGCGTTGGGTGTGGACCGTCATTCAGACGTGCCTCATGCTCGGCTCGATCTTCTTCGCGACCGGACTGTTGGGCGAGCAGATCGCGCAGCAGCGGGCGGAAGTGCGTGAACTGCGGCGCGAGCTCGACGACTTGGCCAGTGCACAGCAGGACGAGGATGCCGCCGAAGTCACGCCCAACGTGACCGCCGGCCCCGATCGCGACTACCGCTGACGGTCGGCGCTCCGGTGCCTCGCGCCCAGCGCGTGCTCTTCGTGACCCACAATGTGCCGCGCTTCGTCGGTGATGCGGCTGGGTCGTTTGTCCTTCGGCTCGCCGTCGCGTTGCAGTCTGCCGGTGCGCTGGTCGATGTCATCGCGCCCGCGGCGCCGGGCCTTGCGGACGTCGAAACACTGGAAGGCATTCGTATTCAGCGCGTGCCCTATGCGAGCGACACGCGCATGACACTCGCCTACGGCGGGAACATGGCCGAGCAAGTGATGTCCTCGTGGGGGAGCAAGCTCGCCCTGTTGGGAATGCTCCGAGCTATGCGGCGCGCCGTTCGCGAACGGGTCGATGCGGCGGCGCGTGCGGGTCAAGCATACGACATCGTCCACGCGCATTGGTGGTTCCCCGCCGCGCTGTCACTCTGGCGCTTGCGCCGCGCAGGCGACCCGCCAACGGTCATCACGATGCACGGCTCTGATGTCCGCCTCGCTCAGCACACGGCACCGGCGCGCGCGGTGATGCGCGCGGTGCTTGGCGAGGCCGCGATCTGCACCGCCGTCTCTCGATGGCTCGCGGAAACGGCACTCCGGATGGCGCCGGATGCCACGGTGGCTGTTTCTCCCATGCCGGTGGATGTGCGACACTTTGTTCCCCCCGTGTCAGCGACTGGGACCTCCGCGACACGTAGCGGGATTCTATTCGTGGGCCGACTGAACGCGCAGAAGGGTCTCGCCGATCTGCTCGACGCCATGGTATCTCCAGCGATGCGTGCGCACGACGCGCAGGGCGCTGGCGACGCCACGATGCTCGATGTGATCGGTGACGGACCAGATCGCGAGGCGTTGATGGCGCGCGCTGCCAGTCTTGGCCTGGCGGAACGCGTGCGCTGGTACGGTGCCCTTCCGCAGCCCGCATTGGTCCCGATGTATCAAGGGGCGCGCGCACTGGCGATACCCTCGCGGGAAGAGGGGCTCGGGCTGGTAGCGGTGGAAGCGCAGCTCTGCGGCACGCCCGTCGTGGCATACGCCGACGGTGGCCTGATCGATGTCGTGCGCCCGGACCATGGTGGATCGCTGGTCACAGTGGGGGATTCGCGCGCGCTCGGGGAGGCGCTCGCCCGATTGCTCGGCGACGAGAGGGCCGCACAGCAGCGAG
>CAITQY010000641.1 GCA_903894655.1 uncultured Gemmatimonadota bacterium | reverse complement strand
GGTTACCAAGGTAGAGCTCGGCAACCTCCCCGACCGACTCCTCAGGCATCCGAAACGGCAGCCTGCTCGCCCGTGGTGACGGTACTGGCGATGCCGTGCACGTGCATCACTTGGACCACGATCGCCGTGATGTTGTCGAGTCCACCGCGGCGATTCGCGTCGGTGATCATCGCGTCAACCATGCGACCGGGCGTCTGCTTGGACTCGAGAATCTTCTTGAGCTGCGGATCCTCGACCATGCCGGTGAGTCCGTCCGAGGCCACGAGATAGAGGTCGCCGATCTGGATCTCTCCGTGCAGCACGTCGGCTTCGACCGCGGCGTTCGCGCCGACGCAACGGGTGATCACGTTGCTGTACGGGTGATAGCGCGCCTGCTCCGGCGTGAGGAAGCCGGCGTCCACCTGCTCCTGCACGTAGGAGTGATCCTTGGTGAGCTGGCGCAAGGTGCCGTCACGAAGAAGATAGATGCGCGAATCACCGATGTGGCCGATGATCCACCGTCCCTGTCCGATCATGATGCAGGAGGCGGTGGTGCCCATTCCCTGCTTGTCGGCTTCCTGAATGGTGCGCTCGTAGATGGACCGATTGGCGTCCATGAGCGCGTCGCGCATACGAGCGAGCGGCAGGTCCCCCGTCAGGTCGCGGACGTCGGTGAGGTCGCGCGCAACGATCTGCACCGCCATCTCACTGGCCACTTCGCCTGCGGCGTGACCGCCCATACCATCCGCAACGATAAAGAGCCCTCGCTCCTGATCGGCGTCCGCATAAAGGCTGTCTTCATTGCCTGCCCGAATGCGCCCGACATCAGTGCCGGCGGCGACGGATAGCTGCACGTGAATAGGAAGAGGTCTGACCGAGGATGACGCCGGAACATAGAGCGAGAGAAGCGAAGCTACCCGAGAGTTGCGTCGGTTGGCAAGCGCGTGGCCGAGCCCGCCGACGGATCCGCCTCCCCGACGGAGGGCAACGACACGGCCCGAAGGGCCCCGTGGCGCTCCGATTCGGGGGCATCCCGTTCGCCGACCTGCAGGCGAAAGAGCCGATCGTACAGCCCCGCGCGCGCCAGCAGTTCGCGATGCGTGCCCCGTTCCACCACCTCGCCGTGATGCAGCACCAGGATCTCGTCGGCGTCGACGATCGTGCTGAGTCGATGCGCAATGGCGATCGTGGTGCGGCCGCGCATGAGCTCCGACACCGCCCGCTGGATCTCGGCCTCGATCTGCGAGTCCACCGCGCTGGTGGCTTCGTCGAGGATCAGCAGAGCCGGATCGGCGGCCACGGCACGGGCAAAGGCCAGCAGCTGCCGTTCGCCCACGCTCACGCCGCCCCCGCGTTCGGACAGCTCGTGGTGCCAGCCGCCGGGCAGGCGCGCAATCACCCGATCGGCGCCAACGCGGGCCGCCGCCGCCGCGAGTGTCTCGTCGTCGATGTCGGCATCGAGCCGGAGATTACCCGCCACGTCGCCCGCAAACAGAAAAATGTCCTGCTGCACATACCCGATGACCGCGCGGAGCACGTCCACCGGCAGCGTACGGATGTCGACACCATTCACCAGAATGCGACCGCGCTGCGGCTCGTAAAAGCGGAGCAGCAGGTTCACGATGGTCGTCTTGCCGGCGCCCGTGTGTCCCACGAGCGCGATCTCCTGGCCGGGTGCCACGCGAAAGCTGACGCCCTTGAGCACCCACCGGACCCCGCCCTCGGGGTCTCCGGACGCCGCCAGCCCCAGCGCGTCCGACGCCCGCTGGGACGTCGGCGAGTGATCCTCGGCGACCCCCTGCTCCCGGTCATACGCGAACCAGACGTCCTCGAAGACCACGGTCACACCGGCCGAACGTAGGGCGCCCACGCGTGCGTCACGGTCGGGGGTGGAGGCGACCCCAACCGCCACCGGCGTATCGAGCAGGCCGAAGATCCGTTCTGACGCGGCCATCGCCGCCTGCAGGATGTTGTACTTCTCGGACAGATCCTGCAGCGGCTGGAAGAAGCGCCGCACCAACTGCAGAAACGCCGCCACCGTACCGACCGTGATGGCGCTGCTTCCCACGCGGAAGCCGGCCGTCACGAGCAGACTGGCCATGGCGAAGGTGGTGAGAAACTCGATGATGGGGAAATAGAGGGCGTACACCGTGATCGACTTCAGATGGGCGTCGAGATGCGACTGGTTGAGGGCATCGAAGCGACGCACCTCGTGCGCCTCCCGTCCGAACAGCTGCACGATGCGCATGCCGCCGATGCGCTCGCCAATGAAGGCGTTCAGGCGCGCGAGGCGCAGGCGAACCTCGCGATAGGTGGTCCGCACCGCGTGCTGAAACAGCCGCGACGCGATCAGCACCAGCGGAATCACCACAAAAGCGGCGACGGCCAGTGGCCAGTCGACGTAGAGCATCACGACGCCGATGGCGACTAACGTGAAGAGGTCTCCCACGCCGGCCACGACACCGGAGGTGAACAGCTCGTTCAGCGCCTCGACGTCGCTGGTGACCCGGGTTACGAGTCGCCCCACGGGATTGCGGTCGAAGTAGGACACGGGGAGGCGCTGCAGCCGCTCGAACAGTTCCCGGCGCAGATCGCGCATGACACGCTGCCCCAGCAGCGACGTGAACATCGTTTCACCGTAGGCCGCGCCGAACTGGGCCAGCAGCAGCGCGGCATACAAAAGCGCCACCTGCCCCACCAACCCCACGTCCCGGGCCGGCAGCGCCCGATCGATGACCCAGCGGGTGAGCAGCGGTCCTACCAGCTGCATTCCGGACTGCACAACCATGCAGGCCAGCGCGGCGAGCACCAGCGGACGATACGGGCGCACATATGCCAGCAGGCGCCGTACGAGGCGCGCGTCGTAGGCTTTGCCGAGCGCGTCGTCGTCGGTGGTGGTCGTGGGCGGTGCGGTGGCGGCCATGAGATGCGGAATCTAGCGGGCCGCTCCGGTAGTTTTCACCGCATGAAGGATCGCATTCGTATCCGTGGCGCCCGCCAGCACAACCTGAAAGGCTTCGACCTCGACATTCCGCGTCGCGCCATCACGGTCGTGACCGGGGTGTCGGGCTCGGGCAAGTCATCGCTCGCCTTCGACACGATTTACGCCGAAGGCCAGCGGCGCTACGTGGAGTCGCTGTCGGCGTATGCGCGACAGTTTCTCGAGCGGATGGAGAAGCCCGCGGTCGATTCAATCGAGGGGCTCTCACCCGCGGTCGCGATCGAGCAGAAGAATCCCACGCGCACCTCACGGTCCACCGTGGGTACGGCGACGGAGATCTACGACTATTTGCGACTCCTGTGGGCACGCGTGGGGCGCACCTACTGCCGCGTGTGCGGACGCGAGTTGCGTCCCGACACCGTGCAGTCTGTCACGGATGCCGTGATGGCGCTGCCGGAGGGGACGCGCTTCATGGTGGCGTGTCCGCTGATTCGGTCCAGTGAAGTCACGCACGCTGTGATCGTGGAGAATTTGCGGGCGCGCGGACTGGTGCGCGTGGCGCTTGGCGATCGCATCGTGCATCTCGATGATGTCGACGCCGACGGCATCGACCTCGCCGCCGTCGGCGACGTGCAGATCGTGATC
>CAITQY010000640.1 GCA_903894655.1 uncultured Gemmatimonadota bacterium | reverse complement strand
TTCCTGAACCCCTGGGATCTGGCCGCCGGCGTGCTGCTCGTCCGCGAGGCCGGAGGCCGCGTCACCGACCTTGCCGGGCGCGATGCGCCCCTGACGAGCGGGCCAATTGTCGCCAGCAACGGTATCCTTCACGATTGGTTGCTTGGCATGCTCAACGAAGGTGAAGTTTCCGCCCCCTAACCGGCCTGATCGTGTCTCTCGTCGAATGCGTCCCGAATTTCTCTGAAGGCCGCGACCCTGCGGTGATCGCCGCGATTCGCGACGCGATTGCGAACACGCCGGGCGCCCACGTGCTCGATGTGTCGAGCGATCCATCGCATCATCGCACGGTGATCACCTTCGTGGCCTCACTCGAGGCGGCCGTCCCGGCCGCGTTCGCCGCCATGAAGGTCGCCCAGGAACGCATCGATCTCACCACGCATCAGGGTGAGCATCCACGCATCGGTGCCACCGACGTCGTGCCCTTCATTCCGCTCGACGGTGCGACGATGGAGCATTGCGTCGCGCTGGCCCGCGAGTTGGGCGCCCGCGCATCGGCCGAATTGGGCATTCCCGTGTTCCTGTACGAGCGGGCGGCAACCACGCCGGCACGCGAGAATCTCGCCGATGTCCGACGTGGAGAATTCGAGGGGCTGCGCGAAGACATCCGCACGAATCCCGCCCGGAAGCCAGACTTCGGAGCGAGCGAAGTCCATCCCACCGCCGGCGCCACAGCCATTGGTGCCCGTCCGTTCCTCGTGGCCTACAACGTCTATCTCGGCGACGCGAAGCATCTTCCCGTCGCCAAGGAAATCGCCAAGGCGATTCGCGGGTCGTCGGGCGGCCTGCGTTACGTGAAAGGACTCGGGATGGAGGTCGACGGGCAGGCGCAGGTCTCGATGAATCTGGTCGATACCGAAAAGACGCCACTGCATCGCGTCTTCGAGATCGTCAAAGCCGAAGCCGCCGCCCACGGCGTGGCGCCCACCTGGAGCGAGATCGTCGGTTTGGTCCCCGAGCGCGTGTTGCTCGAAGCAGGCGCACGGCACGTGCAATTGCGCGGCTTCTCCAAGGCGATGCTGCTGGAAACGAAAGTGCGCGAGGTCATCGCGGGCGGTGAAGCTGTCGAAAGCTTCCTCGCGCGCGTGGCGGATTCGTCGCCCACGCCGGGTGGCGGCAGTGTGGCGGCGCACGTCGGCGCCCTGGGCGCCGCACTCGCGCAGATGGTGGCCGGCCTCACGATCGGCAAAAAGAAGTACGCTGCCGTCGAGGACCAGATGAAACAGCTCACCCTCGACGCCTACACACTCCGCCGCCATCTCTCGGAACTCGTGCAACGCGATGCCGATTCCTACGAACGCGTGCGGACCGCGTACACGATGTCGAAGGAGCCGGAGCATGCCCTCGCGCGCGCCGATGCCATTCGCGAGGCGTTGGTGTTCGCGTCGCGCGTGCCCCTCGAAACGGCGCACCTGGCCGTCCAGGTCGCGGCCATCGCGGCCACGGTGGCAGAGCTGGGGAACAGCAACGCCGTGACCGATGCGTGCGTAGCCGCACTCATGGCGGAAGCGGCCTGCAAGGGAGCCGTGCTCAACGTGCGCATCAATGTGGCCTCGCTCGATGAGGAGGGTACCGCGATTGGCGCCGCGATGGCCTCGGAGGCCCGAGCCTGCGTCGCTGCCGCGTCAGTGCATGCCCGGGTCGCGGAAGCCGCAGCCGAGCGCGCGATGGCACCCGCATGAACGGTTGGCGGATCGCCGTGCGGCTGGGTGCGGGTGTGTTCGCGTGCGGCTGCGCCCATACGGCGCCCGGTACAGCGGCGGGCGCCACCGAGACGGCGTTTTTGGCCGCCAGCTCATCTGCCATCTCATCTGCCAGCACGCCTGCCTGTACCGCGACCAATGGCGTCGGCAAACTCCGGTTGCTGCTCACGCTGCAGCCGGCAGTGTCTGAAACGACAGAAGCGCTCGTTCGCCTCGAAAGCGAAACGGAGCGCTCCACCGTACGCGTGAATGCCACCCTCGGCACAACGTTCGAACTGCGTCCGGGAACCTACCGGCTGGCCATTTCGCTGCCCGGCTACAAGAGCGCGGAGCGGTCGGTGATCATCGACTGCGGTTCCGACAAGACCCTCACGGTGCCGCTGTCCAAGAAGCGATAGCTAGAAGAGCGGCTGCGTCAGAATGCGCGGCCCGTGCTCCGTGATCGCGACCGTGTGCTCGAAATGCGCCGAGCGCTTAGCGTCGGCAGTGACCACGGTCCACTTATCGCTGAGCGTCTTGGTCTTCGCGGTTCCCACATTGACCATCGGCTCGATGGCGATCGTGAGCCCCACGCTGAGCTTCTTCCCACGCTTCGGCTTGCCGTAGTTCGGGATTTGCAGCTCCTCGTGCGGCGAGAAACCGACGCCATGCCCCACGAGTTCGCGCACCACCGAGAAGCCGGCCGCTTCCACAACCGCCTGCACAGCGGCGCCGATGTCGCCCACATGATTGTCGGGCGTTGCCGCCGCGATACCGGCGTCGAGCGACCGCTTCGTGACCTCCAGCAGTCGCTGCGTGAGCTCGTCGATCTCACCAACCGGCACCGTGATCGCGGAATCAGTGTACATCCCCTCGAGCTTCACGCCGAAATCGAGCTTCACGATGTCGCCGTCGTTCAGCACCCGCTTCCGCGACGGGATCCCGTGCACGATCTCTTCGTTGATCGAGATGCAGGCGCTGCCCGGAAATCCGTACAGTCCCTTGAAGGCCGGCTCGGCACCGGCATGCGAACGGATGAACGCCTCACAGAGCACGTCCAACTCACCCGTGCTGATGCCCGGTCGAACGTGGGCCTTCATGTGCTGCAGCGTGGCGTAGAGCAGTGCGCCACCACGCGCCATGATCTCGATTTCGCGCGGTGATTTGAGCAACGTGGCAGGAGCAGATCCGCCGATCGCCATCAGTACCCAAGCACGTGCAAGGCGCGAGCCTCGACTTCTTCGAGTGAGCCGATGGCATCGATGCGCACCACCCGGGGGCCATGCTCTTCGTACCAGTTAATTACCGGCGAGGTCTGATCGCGATACACCTGGAGACGCTTTCGAACCGCGTCCGGCTCGTCATCCTTACGACGAACCAGGATGCCGACCTTTCCGTCGGCCTCGCACGATTCACCAGGCTGGCGTCCGAAGAACGGGCGCTGGCAGGCATCGCACGTCGTACGTCCGCTCAGGCGGCGCACCAACTCGTCCTCCGCGATGTCAAACAGCAACACCGCATCGACCTGGCGGCCGAGATCCGAAAGCATGGCGGCGACACCATCAGCCTGCGGCGTGGTGCGAACCACCCCGTCAAGAATCGCTCCCTTGGCCGCCGTTGGGGACGCCAGTGCTTCCTTCATGATCCCCATGATGACCTCATCGGGGACCAGATCGCCGCGATCCATGGCAGCCTTCGCTTCGAGACCGAGCGGAGTGCCGTCACGTACCGCGGCGCGAAGTACATCGCCGGTGGCGATCTTAGGAACGTCAAGGCGAGCGGCAAGCCGCTCGCCTTGAGTCCCCTTGCCCGCACCCGGCGGTCCAAGCAGGACAATGATCATGATCTTCCTTAGAAGCCCTGAGTCGCCTGACGGCCGCGGAAGCGCACGCGCCCCTTTTTCATAAAGCCGTCGTATTTGCGGAGCAGCAGGTGCTGCTGCATCTGCGCCATCGTATCCAGCGCCACACCGACCACGATCAGCAGCGACGTGCCACCGAAGGCAAACGGCACGTTGATCAAGCGCGCGATGATGATCGGCATCAGCGCAATGACCGTGAGGAAAATCGCGCCCGGGAGCGTGATACGCTCCACCACCTGCTCGATGTATTCAGCCGTCTTGGCGCCCGGCTTGATGCCAGGCACGAAGCCGCCCTGCTTCTTCAGGTTCTCTGCCAGATCCACCGGATTGAAAATGATGGACGTGTAAAAGTACGTGAACAGCAGAATCAGGATCGCCGAGAGGATGAAATACAGCCACGGATTGGGACCCTGCGGATTGAACAGCTCCGCAATTTCCTGCGCCTTGGCGTTGCCGCTGAACTGGGCGATCGCACCAGGAATCACGATCACCGACTGCGCGAAGATGATCGGCATCACGCCCGCCGTGTTGATACGGAGCGGGATGAAATTCCGCGCCGCTTCACGCTGACGACCGCGGGCCATCGTGCGCTGCGGGATCTGGATGAGGACGCGACGCGCCGCCACCGTGATCGCCACCACGCCCGCCACCACGCCGACCATCAGAATCGCCAGCACCACGAGCGAGAGCACCGGCAAGGCACCCGTCGTCACGAAGTTGAACGATTGGAAAATCGACGGCCACATGCGTTCGACGATCGAGAAGAAAATGATCAGCGACGCACCGTTGCCGAGACCACGTTCCGTGATCTGCTCACCCAGCCACATGACGAAAATCGCGCCCGTGGTGAGAAACAGCATCATCTGCACCGTGAACCACGGCCCCGGACGCGAGACCGCGGCCGGCAGCGACGAGGTGAACAAGGCAAACCCGTACGCCTGAATCAGCGCCAGTACGACCGTCAGGTAACGCGTGTACTGCGTCAACTTTTTCCGGCCTTCCTCGTCCTTCTGCATCTTGTCCACGTTCGGCAGCACGGCCCCGGCAATCTGGACGAAGATACTCGACGAGATGTAGGGCATGATGCCGAGCGCGAACACGGTCGCGCGGGAAAGACCACCACCCACGAACATGTCGTAGAGGCCGAGAAGGCCACCGCCCTGCTGGCGGGTGAAGTAGTCGGTCAGCGCCTGGACATCGATACCGGGTGCCGTGATGTGCGCTCCGATTCGATAGATCACCATACACAGAAACGTGAAGGTGATCTTCTGCCAGAGCTCAGGCGTGCGGTAGATGTTGGAGACGGCTTGCGCCGCCGGATTAGGTTGCTGCGCCATGCGCTGGGTTATCTCCGTCAGCCGTCGATGCGGCCACCGGCCGCTTCAATCTTCGCCTTGGCACCGGCGCTGATCTTCACGCCGCGTACCGTGAACGCGCGGGACACTTCACCGTTGTTGAGCAGCTTCGCCGGGCCGTGACCCGAACGAATCAGCCCAGCGGCGACCAGCGTCTCCACCGTCACTTCGTCCCCGGCAACGCCGGTCAGCGAATCGAGCCGCACGACCTGCGCCTCTTCACGGAACGGATTCGTGAAACCACGCTTCGGGATCCGACGCGTGAGCGGCATCTGGCCGCCTTCGAAGTGCGGCTTGCCGCCACCAGGACCGCCATGGCCGGACCGCGCCATGGAACCCTTGTGACCCTTGCCGGACGTCTTGCCCAAGCCGGAGCCCGGACCGCGACCCACGCGACGACGGCCGCGGTGCGAACCCGGCGCCGGCTGCAGGTTGTGCAGGCCGATCTTCTCGACGCCTTCGGCGCCTGAATTAGTAGCCATCTGTTACTCCTCCACCGCCGTCACCAACACCAGGTGACGAACCTGCTTGAGCTGGCCGCGCAGCGAGGCGGAATCCTGCTGCACGACGCTGGCCTGATGATGACGAAGGCCGAGTGCTTCAAGCGTGCGACGCATCCGCCACGAATGGCCGATCGCGCTGCGCACCTGCTTGATATGAAGCTTGCCGGTTCCCGGCGCTTCGAGCTTCGGGGTCTTCGCCGGACCCTTCGACGGATGCCAAACAAACGTACGGGGCATTATGCCACCTCCGCGGCGTCAGGCGAGGCGCCAACGACGGCGGCCTTGCGAGCATCATGAGTCTCAGTGCGCGACTTGGCACGCGACCGGTAACCGATCGCCGACACGTCCACACCACGTTCCTTGGCGGCCTGTTCGACCGTGATCAGATGCGTCAGCCCGTCGAGCGCCGCCAGCACCATGTTGTGCGGATTGGTGGAACCCAACGACTTCGTGAGAATGTCGTGGATACCGGCGCACTCAAGCACGGCGCGCACCGCGCCACCAGCAATCACACCAGCACCCGGCGCGGCAGGCTTCATGAGCACCTTCCCAGCGCCATGCTTACCGACCACTTCGTGCGGAATCGTCGAGCCCGTGAGCGGGATCTGCACCATCTTGCGACGGGCGGCTTCCACGGCCTTGCGGACCGCTTCCGACACTTCGTTCGCCTTGCCGGTGGCAAAACCCACCTTGCCCTGTCCGTCGCCCACCGCGACCAGCGCGTTGAACGAGAACCGACGACCACCCTTCACGACCTTCGCCACGCGGTTGATCGCGATCACGTTTTCGACCAGATCGCTCTGCTCGCGGTCCTGCGACGGACCACGGCCACCATCGCGGCCACGGCCATCACGGCCCGCGCCCGGTCCACCTTCACCACCGGGGCCACGACCACGGCCGCCCGGCGCACCACCACCGGGTCCGCCACGACCGCCACCAGGGCCGCCACGACCACCACCCGGGCCACCACGACCGCCGCCCGGGCCACCACGGCCACGACCGCCAGGTCCACCACCACTGCGGGCGCTGCCACCAGGCGCGCCACCGGTTCCTGCTGCGTTAGCCATGATCAGAACTCCAGGCCGCCCTCTCGGGCGCCATCTGCCACGGCCTTCACACGGCCGTGATACTGGTAACCGGCACGGTCGAAGACGACCTTCGCGATGCCGGCCGCCTTCGCCTTCTCAGCAACCTGCTTGCCGACGGCGAGTGCACGCTCCGACTTCGTGCCGTTCATCCCTTCGTCGCCAACGGTCATCAGCGTACGCTGCGTGACGTCGTCCACGATCTGGGCGTAGATGTGCTTCAGCGAACGGAACACCACGAGACGCGGACGCTCCGCGGACCCGCTCACTGCCTTGCGCACGCGCAGGTGACGGCGCTTACGCCGCTCTGCGTTCGTACGCGGGATCGCGATCTTGGCCATTACTTGCCTCCCGCCTTACCGGCCTTACGCCGGATGACTTCACCTTGGTACTTCACGCCCTTGCCCTTGTACGGCTCGGGCTTGCGGAAGCTGCGAATCTCAGCGGCACTCTGGCCGACAAGTTCCTTGCTCGCGCCTTCGATGACGACGAGCGTCGGCGTCGTGGCGGTGATCTTCACGCCTTCCGGCGCCTTGTACTCGATCTGGTGCGAGTAGCCGAGCGACAACAGCGCGCCGTACGGCTTGATCTCGGCCTTGTAGCCGACACCGGTGATCTCGAGCACTTTCTTGAAGCCCGTCGTCACCCCTTCCACCATGTTCGCCACGAGCGTGCGCGTCAGACCATGCAGCGCCTTGTGGCGCTCTTCATCGGTCGGACGCTTCACCAGCAGTTCACTGCCCTCGTGCGAAATGATCATGTCCGCGGGGAGCACACGGGAAAGCTCACCCTTCGGACCCTTCACACTGATTTTTGACCCGTCGATCGCCACCGTGACCCCGGCCGGAACCGGGATGGGGCGCTTGCCGATACGTGACATCGTTGCGTCTCCTTACCAGACGAAGGCGAGCAGCTCGCCCCCGGTATTCGAGGAACGCGCTTCACGGTCGGACATGATGCCCTTCGACGTGCTGAGGATCGCCATGCCGAGGCCGTTACGGACTCGCGGGATCTCCTGCGCACCAACGTATTTGCGAAGGCCGGGGGTCGAGACGCGCTTCGTCTGTCGGATGACCGACTGGCCGCCGTGCGCGTACTTGAGGATCACACGAAGCAAAGGCTTCCCGTCTTCGTTCTCGACGGTACGGTAATCCTGGATGAAGTTGCTCTCCTTCAAGATCCGCGCGATCTCGATCTTCATCTTTGACAACGGCATGTCGACGCGGCGGTGCTTGGACGCACACGCGTTGCGAATGCGCGTCAGCATGTCGGCAATAGGGTCGTTGAGGCTCATGCTCTCTGAGTTCTCCTAGGGTATCCGCCGGCCGCGCCGGGGACCTGTAGGAAGTGAATAGATAAATCAGCGACAGGTGCAGCCTTTCAAGATAGCGGGCTGGGGCTCAGCCACAACTCGCCAGCTTGAAGTCTGCACCTGCGACCGACTGGATCCTACTACCAGCTCGCCTTGCGCACGCCGGGGATCAGGCCGTTCAGGGCCATGTCTCGGAGCGCGATGCGGCTGAGGCCGAAGTGGCGGAGAAACGCACGCGGACGGCCGCTCATGTTGCAGCGGTTGCGTACGCGGGTCGCCGATGAATCACGCGGCAGCTTATGCAGCGCGTTCACGGCGGCCAGCTTCTCTTCGCCCGTGCTCTTCGGATTCTGAATGATGGCCTTGAGGGCAGCGCGCTTCGTGGCGTATCGGGCCACCAGTTCCTTGCGCTGCGCGTTGCGGGCCAGCTTGCTCGTCTTTGCCATGTCGTTATGTCCGGATTAGGCGGCGGCCGCGGAGGCCGCCGGCTGCGCCACCTTGGGAATGACCGGCTTGTCGTCGCCGCGGAACGGCATACCCAGCTGATGCAGAAGCGCCATCGCGTGCGCATCCTTCTCAGCCGTCGTCACGAACGTGATGTCCATGCCGTGAATCTGCTCCACCATGTCGTAGTTGATCTCCGGGAAGATCATCTGCTCCTTGATGCCGATCGTGTAGTTGCCACGACCGTCGAACGACTTCGTGCCGAGGCCGCGGAAGTCGCGAATACGCGGGACAGACACCGTCACAAACCGGTCGAGGAACTCCCACATCTTCGCGCCACGGAGCGTCACCGACGCACCGATTTCCTGGCCTTCGCGCAGGCCGAAGTTCGAGATTGACTTCTTCGCCTTGCGACGCACCGGCTTCTGGCCCGTGATCAGCGCCAACTCCTCGACCACCACGTCGAGCAGCTTCGGCTGCTTCACGGCTTCACCGACACCGCAGTTCACCACGATCTTGGACAGCGACGGAATCTGATGCCCATTCGTGAAGCCGAACTGCGTGGCCAAGGCCCCGCGCACGACGTTCATGTAATGCGCCTGCAGACGCGGCGCCGCCACCGGCAGCCCCGCACCCGCATGCTCGCGCTTGGTGAAGTCGATCGCCTGACGCGGCTGTCCCGCCTTGCCCGCCTTGCCACCCTTCCCCTTCGCGGCCGCGCCGCCACCCTTGGCGCCGGCTGCACCCTTGCCTGCTGCCTTACCACCTGCCTTCGCGCCGGCCTTTCCGCCGGCCTTTTCCTTGGTCGCCATTTGCTATGCTCCGGTCAGCGCGCGCGGGGGATGACTTCACCGCTCTTGACGCCGACGCGCTCCTTCGTACCGTCGGTGTCGATGCGCGTCTTCGTGCGCGTCGGCTTGCCGGTCTTCGAATCGAGCAACATCGCGTTCGACGCGTGGAAGGGCGCGGCCATCTCGATGATGCCACTCGTCTCTTCCGCAGTACGCGCCTTGCGGTGCTTCTTCACGATGTTGATGCCTTCCACCTTGATACGGCCCGTCTTGGGGTACACCTGAAGGACCTTCCCTTCCTTCCCCTTGTCGTCGCCGCGCATGATGCGGACGGTATCACCCTTCGTGACGTGGATGACCTCGCGCGACGCCTTCAGCGCGTGGCGTCCAGCGCCGAGGCGCTGTCCACGGTCCGTCTTGTAGTACACATTCTTACGCATCTCAGAGCACCTCAGGCGCCAGCGACACAATCTTCATGTACCGCTTCTCGCGCAGTTCGCGCGCCACGGGACCGAAAATACGGGTCGCTTTCGGCTCACCGTTGTCGTTGATGATGAC
>CAITQY010000639.1 GCA_903894655.1 uncultured Gemmatimonadota bacterium | reverse complement strand
GCAGCCCCTTCGCGGCCTCGGTGTAGGCGGCCACCAACTGGTCGAAGGTGACATTACGGGCGCCCGGGTTCTCCACTTCAGGGGAGAGCGAGGCGGTGCGGTTGGTGGGGCCAAGCACGCCGGCCACGAACCGGGGCTTGGCCGGGTTGGCGGCTTCGAACTCGTCGGCCAGGGCGCGGGCCAAGCTGGCGGCGGCGACGTTGATCTCGTAGGCCAGCGATTCCATGCCGTAGTCGGCCATGGAGATCGTGTTGGCGTTAAACGTATTCGTCTCGAGGATGTCGGCCCCGGCCTCGAGATACTGCCGCTGGATGGCCCCGACGATCTGCGGTTGCGTGAGGGCGAGCAGATCGTTGTTGCCTTTGAGATCGCTCGGCCAGTCGGCGAATCGCGTACCCCGATAATCGGCTTCGGTGAGCCGATAGCTCTGGAGCATGGTCCCCATGGCGCCGTCGAGCAGCAGAATGCGCTCGGCGAGGAGGTGGCCAAGACGGTGACGTCGGGCGCTGGCGGTGGTCATTGGCATAAATTAACCAATGCCATCCCGACGCACCTCTGCGACCTGCGTGGCATCAGCCGTGACACCCCGAGCGCACGTACACTCCGGTATGCCAACACACGAGCAATGCGCGTACTGATGGTCGACGCGGCGGGGTTCTCGCCTCCTTACGATTATGCCTTGGCGGCCGCGCTGCGCGCACGCGGCGTCGAGGTCGCCATCGTTGAGCCCCCCGATACCCAATCGCTCTGGGGAGACCCCGACGCGTTACCGGCGGAGCCTGGCAGGTCGCCTCGAAGCCTCGCGCGAATCGGCAAAGGCGTCCGCCATGTGTTCGGCATGCAGCAACTGTTTACGCGCATCCGAAACGAGAAGCCTGATCTCGTACATTTTCAATGGCTACCGCTGCCCATGGTAGACAGTGTCCTCTTGGGTCGGCTGGCCGGAAAGGTTCCCTTAGTCTTCACGATGCACAATACGTCGCTCTTTCACGGTGTGGCGTCCTCGGGGATGCAGGGATGGAACGCCGTTTCCAGCTACTCCTCGTTTGATCGTATCGTCGTGCATAGCCAGTATGGCCGCGACGCTGCGCTGCGTGCGGGTCGTGCTACGGAACGACAGCTCGTGTGCATCCCGCATGGGGCGTTCGCTCACTATTCCGCGCTGTGCTCACCAGAACGAGCGAATCGAAACGGCCCGTTCACCTTCGTGTTTGCCGGGTCCGTGAAGCCGTACAAAGGTCTCGATCTGCTCGTGGGCGCGTTCAATGCGCTCGTGGCACGACGACCAGCCCTTGCCGTCCGACTCATCGTCGCAGGCAGCCCCGGGCGAGACATCGCGCCGTTACGGGAGGTCGCCGATCGCTCGGCTGCCTCGGCTCGGATCGAGTGGCGACTTCGGCACCAGTCTGAACGGGAGCTGGCAACGTTGCTGGCGTGCTCGCATGCCGTCGTCCTCCCGTACAGGGAGATTGATCAGAGTGGCGTGTTGCTGGCCGCTGTCGCCATGCATCGCGCCGTGATCGCTTCGGACCTCGGTGGTTTCCCCGAGGTCATTCGCCACGGCGAAAACGGGTTGCTCGTGCCACCCAATGACGTGGACGCACTTTCTCGTGCACTGGAACGACTCGCGGACGATGCCGAGCTTCGAGCACAGTGTGAGGCGGGTATGCGCGTGCTGTCCGATGGCGCGCTCAGCTGGGAGACTGTGGCTGGGCAGACGGAAGTGATGTATAACTCGCTGCTCTCGTCGTGATCGTTTTCTCCGGAACATCTATGCAACTGCCTTCCCCCCGCCCGCGCGCCGATCTTCTGGCCCGACTGCTCGACCCCGAGCAGGTCATCGTGTTCGACGGGGCCATGGGCACGATGCTGTATGCGCGCGGCGTGTTCATCAACCAGTGCTACGACGAGCTGGTGCTGCGTAGCCCCGATCTCGTGCGTGAGATCCATGCGGCGTATGCGAAAGCCGGCGCCGAGGTGCTGGAGACGAACACGTTCGGAGCGAACCGCGCGAAACTCACGCAGTATGGGCTTGAGGGTCAGGTGGCTGCCATCAACACCACGGCGGCCCAGCTCGCGCGCGATGCCGCGGGCGAGCACCGTCTGGTATCGGGGGCCGTCGGCCCATTGGGCGTACGGCTTGAGCCGTATGGACCGACTGCCAAGGACGAAGCGCGAGGCCTGTTTCGCGAACAGATGATCGCATTGAAGGCCGGTGGTGCCGACTGCTTCCTGCTGGAGACGTTCACCGATCTCGAGGAGCTCGAGCAGGCGATTCTGGCCGCTCGCGAGGTCGATGCGGGCATGCCGGTGATCGCGCAGGCCACGGTGGGCCCTGATCTGCGCACGGCGTTCGGCGCGAGCCCGGAAGACATCGCGCGCGTGCTCGATCGCTGGGGCGTGGATGTGATCGGGCTGAATTGCTCGGTGGGGCCGCAAACGATTCTTGACGCGATCGAGCGCATGGCCACCGTGACCACGCGCAAATTGTCGGCGCAGCCGAATGCCGGTATGCCGCGCGATGTTGGCGGCCGCTCGATGTACATGGCGAGCCCCGAGTACATGGCCACGTATGCCCGCCATCTCATTCAGGCCGGCGCCAAGATCGTGGGCGGCTGCTGCGGAACCACGCCCGATCACATCAAGGCGATAGTGGAAGGGGTGCGTCCGTTGGCCCCGCGCACGCGCGTGATCGTGGAGCGCGACCAGTCTGGCGCCGTACGCGACGAGCCGGTTGGACGCACGCCGGTGCCACTGGCGCAGCGCTCGCGGTTTGGGGCCAAGATCGCCAGCGGGCAGTTCGTTACGTCAGTGGAGATCGTGCCGCCACGCGGCGTCGACACCGTGAAGTTGGAGCTTGACGCCGCGGCGCTGCACAAGGCCGGTGTCGATGCCATCAACGTGCCCGATGGTCCGCGCGCGCAAAGCCGCATGGGCGCGATCGCCACGAGCCTGATCATCGAGCGTCATGGCATCGAAGCGGTCACCCACTACTGCTGCCGTGACCGCAACTTGCTCGGGATGCTCAGCGACCTGCTGGGCGCATCGGCGCTCGGGCTGCGCAACATGCTGCTGATCACGGGCGATCCGCCCAAGATGGGTCCGTATCCCGATGCGACGGCGGTGTTCGACATCGACGCCATCGGACTCACTAATTTGGTGAGTGCGCTGAATCGCGGTCTTGATCCGGGCAACAATCCCATCGGCGAGCCCACACGCTTCGTGGTGGGTGTGGGGGTGAATCCGGCGGCGATCGACCCGGCGCATGAACTCAAGCGGTTCCACTGGAAGGTGGAGGCCGGCGCCGAGTATGCGATCACCCAGCCCGTGTTTGATCCGGCGCAGTTGGAGCATTTTCTGGCCAGCATCGACGACGTGCGGATTCCTATTGTGGCGGGCATTTGGCCGCTGGTATCGGCGCGGAACGCGGAGTTCTTGGCGAATGAAGTGCCAGGGGTGACGGTGCCGAAGGCGGTGCTGGACCGCATGCGGAAGGCGAACGACAAGAGCAAGGAGCACGCACTGGCGGAAGGCATCGCCATCGCGCGCGAGTCGCTGGAGCGGGTGCGCGGATCGGTGCAGGGTGTGCAGGTGAGTGCCCCGTTTGGGCGGATCGAGCTGGCTCTGGAGCTGTTTGCGCCGTGAGGGCCGGGGTACCACTGTCGCGTCAACGCCACGAATTGTGGCGGCGCGCTGCGGCAACTGTGTCACGATCTGCACCACATTGATTGTCGCCCGACCAGACGGACCACATTGATCGAAGAGATTCGTGTTGGCGAGAATCTTGCACGCGAGGAGGCAGAAGCGCTGGCGAGGTAGCCGGTGCGCCCCGCGGCAGTGAACGCCGCGACTCTCGACAGGATGGGATCTGCACATGGATCGACGGATAATGAAAGCGTCGGCTTCTCATGACTTGGGTGGAACGTCTCGTCGACGTCCTCCCGGCGCGTTCGCTGCGGCTCCGGACGAGTCCTCGGGGGCGTCGGCGGTGCGCCATCGGCGGCCCGTGCGCGTCGCGATGGATCATTTCGAGCCGAGGCCCCGCTCCGAGATCGCGTCACGAATTCTGAATTGTGGCCTGTCGATGGCGATGCTGCTCGTGGTTGGTCCGGTTATGCTGGTTACGGCCGCGCTGGTGTGGCTCACGTCCCGAGGGCCGGTGCTTTATTCGCAGACCCGGGTCGGGCTCGATCGACGCTGGAACCGGTCGTCCTCGTTGCGCGAGCGACGTCGCGAAGATCTGGGCGGCGTGCCCTTTACCATTCTCAAGTTTCGGTCGATGCGCGCCGATGCCGAGCTGAATGGTCAGGCCGTCTGGGCCGCCGCGAACGACAGCCGTGTGACCCCGATCGGTCGGTTTCTTCGCAAGTCGAGGATCGATGAACTCCCGCAGCTCTTCAACGTGCTGGCTGGGGATATGAACATCGTCGGGCCGCGCCCTGAGCGCCCCAGCATTTTCGTCCGCCTGCGCGAGCAGATCGCCGGGTACCCGGTACGGCAGCGGGTGAAGCCGGGCATCACGGGTTTGGCGCAGGTGTCGAATCCGTACGACTCATGCCTGGACGATGTGCGACGCAAGGTCGCCTACGACCTACTCTACATGCGTCGTCAATCGATCGGGGAAGACCTCTGGATTATGCTGCGAACTGTTCCGGTCATGCTGTTTCGCATCGGCAGCCGGTAGCGATCCTTCGCTGCTCCCCAGGCAGCGGACCTACGTCTGCGGAACGATCGACGCAGCGGTGTGACATCACGGCGCATTCATCGTCGATCATGGGTCTGCCTGTGCGTCCGGCGAGGAATATCTAGCCGGGCGCGCAGGCACCCTGTGATATTGCAGGGGCGGCACGTCTCGCTGCCCGCGCATGCCTCCCCGTGGTCATCCATCGTCAATGAAGCTGCTTCGACAAATAGCTGGACTCCTTACGCGAGCGCAGCGACGTCGGTACCTCACACTCCTCGGCATTCTGCTGGTCTCCGGTCTGATCCAGGTCCTGGGCGTGGCGTCGGTCGCGCCGTTTGTGGCCTTGCTGTCGCGACCGGAGCTGATTCATAGCAGCAGGCTCATGAAGTGGATGTACGCCACGAGCGGCGCCACGAACGATAACCGATTCCTGATCCTGTTCGCGGTCCTGCTCATGGTCTTGATCATCGCGACGAATGTCATTTCGGCGATCTCGACGTGGCGGATCTCTGCCGTTTCAATCAGAGTGGGAAGCGAGTTCCAGCAGGACATCTTTAAAGGCTTCATGCGGAAGCCGTTCGAATTGGTGGCGCAGACGAATACGGCGGTCCTGGTCTCTACTATCTCTGACGAGACCGGGCGTTTCATCTACATGCTGATGCTGCCACTGCTCACGCTCATCAGTCAGGCCATCGTGGTCACGCTCGTGGCCGTCGGCCTCCTGCTCTACGACACCGGCGTAGCCTTGGGGGCCACGCTGATCATTGGTGGCGGTTACTTCGCGATCTTCGGCTATCTCAAGTCCCGCTTCAAGCGCGACGGCGACATTGCCTGGAAGGCCAACGGTGGGCGGGTGCGGCTGTTGAAGGACAGTCTTGGGGGGCTCAAGGAGATCAAGCTCGCCGGGCTCGAAGCGCACTACGAGGATGAACTGCATCGCACGAGCAGCGGCGGAATCCGCGCGAACGTTATGGTCGGGTTGCTGGCGGAGCTGCCGCGCTTTGCCCTCGAGTCGCTCGTCTTCTGCGCCTTGCTGGCCCTCGGCATCTTTTTGCTGCAGTCGGCGCGCGACCCGCAGCAGATTGTCGGGTTGCTGGGTCTGTACGGGATGGCCGGTTACAAGCTGATGCCGGCGGCTCAGACCATTTTCAAGTCGGCCGCGCAGATCCGCGCCAATGCCTCGGTCATGGACAGTATCTCCGGCGCGATCGTCGAAGGTCGGACCGTCGTCGCCCCAACGGATGCTGATGGCCTGTTGCCAAGTCCGGCTGATCACTCCATCACCTTCGACCGCGTGGCGTACCGCTATCCGAACAGCGCCGGCGATGTGGTGCACGATCTGTCGTTCACGATTCCTTCGCGCCGACTCACGGTGATTGTCGGCGCCTCCGGGGCCGGCAAGAGCACGGTGGCCGATCTCCTGCTAGGACTCCTCCACCCGCGTGAGGGGCGGATCACCGTGGGTGATGTGCCGATCGATACGATGCCCGAACGCTGGCGGAAGGGTCTGGGGTATGTCGCGCAGAGTATTTTCCTGCTGGACAGCTCGATCGCCGAGAACATCACCTTCGGCTCGCCGCCTCCGATCGATAACGCGAAGTTGGCGGAAGCAGCCGACAAGGCCAGTGTGCGCGAGTTCGCCGAGTCCAAGCCGGACGGCATGGCGTCTCGCGTCGGTGAGCTCGGCGGCTTACTGAGCGGCGGCCAGCGTCAGCGCATCGGCATCGCGCGCGCGCTGTACAAGAACGCCGACCTGCTGATCATGGACGAGGCCACCAGCGCACTCGATGCCATCACCGAACGGGAGATCATTGAGACGCTGCTGCGGCTCCGGCGAGAAAAAACCGTGGTGATGATCGCCCACCGTGCCTCCACTATTCAGGCTGCTGATCATGTGATCGTGCTGGAACGTGGTCGATTGGTTGGCGCGGGGCCCTACGACGAGATGCTCAGCGAGTGCCCAGAATTTCAGCGGCTGCTTGTCGCGAGCGATGAGGAGTCTCAGGCACTCGCCGGGACCTAATCGTCAACTAGCGAACCACGCCTAGCGAACCACGCCGTTCGGGTCGACTGCGCGCCAAGGGGCGGCGGCGCGGAGTACGACCTGACGCGTCACCTCGACCAGGGCGCGCTGCTGGTGCTCGCGCGTGAAGCGGTGCGCGATCCACGCCGTTGCCTGCTGTGACATGGCCGCGTGGCGGTCCTCGTCTGCCGCCAGTTCGAGCAGCCGCTGCGCGAGCGTCACGTGGTCGCCGGGAGGAAAGGACAAACCGGTGCGACCCTCGTCGATCGCTTCCGGGATTCCCTGCAGGGCCGACACAAAGATCGGTAATCCACTCGCCTGCATCTCCAGCGCCGACACGGTGAGGGAGTCCCACCCCGTGGACGCGATACAGCCGGCCCACGCCGACTGATAAAGCTGCAGGATGTCGGGCCGATAGCCGGCGAACGTGACGTAGCCTTCGGCCGTCGTGCCCCGAACGCGGGCCATGAACGCGTCGGCTTCACGCCCGCGATGGCCGCAGAGGAGGAAGTGCAGCTGGTCTTCCTGGCGGTCGAGCACGAGGTGGCGGACGCACTCGATAAGCACCGCGACGCCCTTTCGCGATTCAAAGTGCCCGCTGTAGATCACAATCTTCCGGTCGGCGGGAATGCTGAACATGTCGTAGGCGTACGATGTCCCGGCGGGATTCGGGCGGAAGCGCGTGTGATCGATGCCGATTGGGATCACGGAGGTTGCGGAGGCCGCGATCCCCCGTCCGGCTACGGCGGTGGCGCGCATCGCTTCGGATTCGAAGAGATAGTGATCTGGCCCGTGGCGCGTCGCCGCGATCTGGAGCCGTTTGAGCAGCAGCTTCGGGCCGTGATTGATGCTGCTCATCGGCGCGCCCCAGTACGAGATGATGCATCGCACGCCGGCGCGCCGCATCACCGGATACGCCGCGCTGGACACCGGGAGGTCAAGTCCCAAGATCGTGGTGATCCGATGAGCGGCGATCCAGCGGGCAAGGCGTTCCAATTGGTCGGGCGTCTGGCGGTGCCAGGCAAACGTATCCACGGGATCGTCTCGTGTCTCCGTGTCTAAGCTGTTCGCCTCGTTGAAGATCACGTGCACGCGATCTGGCGATTTCGTCAGTTCGGCACCGAGGGCCCGAAACGTCTGCTCGAGCGTGCGTATCGCGAACCCCGCTCCGGCGGGTTCGGGGAAAATGATACCGAAACCGTGATCGTGAGCCGTCATCGTCGAGGCCTTGAGGATTCGAACACCGTCCGAGCAACAGGGGGCGCCCGGACGGTCCGCGTTACAAGCTATAGGCGGTCTGTGGATTTGACGACTCAGGGGATGATGTCGTCAATTCCCGTGGGTCTTCCGCAATGCACACTTTACCGTCGTCATGCCACTCTCGTTTCCCGTTCGCGTCTCCATCATCATGCCGTGCTACAACGCGGCGCGATTCATCGCGGAAGCGATCGCCAGTGTGATCGCCCAGACGGAGTCCTCGTGGGAGCTGCTCGTCATCGATGACGGCTCCACCGATGGCTCCGCCGAGGTCGTTCGCCGTTTCACCGATCCGCGTATCCGGCTGATCTCGCAGGCGAATGCTGGGGTGTCGGCAGCTCGCAACGCCGGACTGGCCGCCTCCAAAGGTGAGTTCGTGGCTTTTCTCGATGCCGACGATCGCATGCGGCCAGACCGACTGCAGCTGCCGCTGGAGCTGTTCGCGCGCGATTCGACGCTCGATGTGGTGGTCAGCGACTTCATCCGGTTTGAGCAGGACACCGGTACGTACCTGCCCACGCAATTCGCGCTGGTCGGGTCGTGGCGCACGATTCCTGAACGCGCGGTCAACGGCACTTCGGTTCGAATGACCGACGGCTGCGCGGTGCTGGCGCATCCGTACTTGCAGCCCACGTTCATCTGGACGCAGAACGTGCTCATGCGCGGCGATCGCGCCCGCGCCGCACGGTTCCCCGTGGGTGTGGCGATTTGCGAAGACGCCTGGTACCTGTATCGCGTCATGCCCGGTGCCCGCATGGCGATCGTGGAGCAGGTGCTGGTGGAGCTTCGCCGCCACGATGCCAACTCGTTTTCCGATCCGGCAGCGGTGCTGGAGCCACTGCTCGCCATGTTCTCGGCGCTGCAGCGCGAGGGATTCTCGGCGGCCATCACGGCGAAGTACCGCGACGGCGAAGGGCGGGCGCTGCTCAATCTCGGGTACCACTATCGACAGCGGGGGGACCGTACTCGCGCCAGGTGGTACTACGGACAAGCGCTGCGCGTGCCAGCTGCCCGCCTCGCGGCATGTCGCGGCCTCGTGGCGCTGCTGTTGCGTCGATGAGTCGGCTGCTGAATGATTTCGCGTCGGCGACCGACGAACTGGTCGTCACCGCGGTTCGCAGTCTCGAGCAATTGCGCGACCTCGCCGACACGTATCAGGCGCTGCTCGATCGCCTGCCCGACGGACGAGGTGTGTTCTACTCGATCGGGTGGCTGCAGGCGTTTACACCGATGTATCTGGCCGATGGGCGTCGATTCCATTTTTTGCTGATCTGGCG
>CAITQY010000638.1 GCA_903894655.1 uncultured Gemmatimonadota bacterium | reverse complement strand
CAGATAGAGCAGATAGAGCAGGTAAAGCAGATAGAGCAGATAGAGCAGGTAAAGCAGATAGAGCAGATAGAGCAGGTAAAGCAGATAGAGCAGATAGAGTAGATAGAGCAGATATAGCAGATAGAGCAGATTATGGCGAAATGCAGCGCCGACGCGCCGCCGGACGACGTGGTAGCGTTCACGTTCGCCCCGGCGGCCAGTAACGCCTTCACCGCCTCGGCGCGTCCGTTCTGCGCGGCCAGATGCAGCGGCGTGTAGTTGCCGTTGCGCGTGACCGGATCCAGACGAGCGCCCGCCGACACCAGCATACGTGTGGCCGCCAGGTTGCCGCGTGATGCGGCCCAATGCAGCGCGGTCATGCCATCGCCCTGCACTTCGTTCACATCGGCGCCTTGCTTGAGCAGCACGCGCAGCCCGGCACTGTCGCCACGCATGACCGCATCGGCCAACGGCGAGTCGGAAGCCGGCGAGCCGGCCGACAGCATCAGCGCCGCACCGAACGCCATGCCTACGGCGGTGAGCCGCTTGCCCGCCCGCTGCATCAGCAGGGCCGAACTGAGATTACGCATGGGAGTTCAGGTTGAGGACACCCGTGCTGTCACCGAACGTGGTCAGGTCGTTCATACCGAGCGTGTGCATCATGCTGAGCATCGCATTCGCCATCGGCGTACCGTCGGGCGCCTTGATGTGCAGGTTGCCGGCGAGGCGGTTCTCGGCCTTGCCGAGCAGCATGAGCGGGCAGCGACGATGATTGTGCAAGTTCGGGTCGCCCATCGGCGAACCATAAATGATCATCGTCTTGTCGAGCATGTTGCTCTCGCCTTCCTGAATGCTCTTGAGCTTATCGAGCAGGTAGGGGAGCATCGACACGTGATACTTGTTGAGCAGCTGGAAGTCCCGCACGCCCTTCTCACCGCCGCCATGGTGAGACGCCGGATGGAAGCCCTTGTCGGTGCCGCTTTCCGGATACGTGCGGCTGGTGCCGTCGCGGCTCATCTTGAATGAGAACACGCGCGTGACATCGGCGGCGAACGCGAGCGCCTGAATGTCGAACATCAGCTCCACGTGTTCCTTGAACGAATCGGGCACGCCGGCCGGCGCCGCCGCCAACTCGCGTTCCTCGCCGCTCGTGTTGCGCGCTTCCACCATCTGAATGCGGCGCTCGACTTCGCGGATATCCGTGAGATAGCGGTCCATCCGGTGACGGTCATCGGCGTCGAGGCCGCGCGAGAGTGACGTCATCTGTCCCGACACGAAGTCGAGAATGCTGCGACGCGAGCGACGACGGTCCGCCCGCTCCGCGCTGTTGCCGCCGACACCGAACAACTTCTCGAACGCCACGCGCGGATCGCGAATGACCGGCAGAGGCTCGGTGGGTGACTTCCAGCTAATGGAGTCGGTGTACACACAGGCATAGCCGTACGAGCAGCCGCCCGCCTGATCCACGTTCTCGATGCACAGCTGCATGGACGGGATCGGCGTCTCCTGGCCGAAGCGCTGCGCATACAGCTGGTCGAGTGAGGTGGCAATCTTTACATCCGAGCCTTCCGTCTGCTTCGGGTGCGTCTGCGTGAGGAACGTGGCACTCGAGCGGAAATGGTCGCCGCCGATCTCGGGCGGTGCCGCCGGCTCCGCTTCGCGCACGTCGGTGTTGCTGATGATCGTCATGTAGTCGCGGTACTTGTCCAGCGACGACAACGCCGACGGCGACAGATCGAAGTCGCGGCCAGCCGCGGCGGGCGACCAGAAATTGAGCTTCGATCCAATGTCGTTCGAGCCGGCGGCCCCGTGCACCATTTCGATCGCGATCAGTCGCGGCGCCGCGTTGGCGGAGCCCATGATGCTCCGGCCGCGGGGCACCATGGCACTCAAGTACGGCAGCGCGATCGTGGCGCTGAGGGACTGCACGAACTGTCGGCGAGGCATCGCCTTTCCAGTCAGGAACTGCATAGCGGTTGCTCCTTAGGAGTTGATCAGGAAATTCAGCGGCTGTGGCCGACTGATGCCCCGCTCGCGGGGAGTGCTGCCTGAGCGACCGGCACCATGCGCATCCGGAACGCGTCGCTCTTCACCACACCCAGCACGATATCTTGAATTCGGTACTGCTTGGCCTTCACCGACGCTTCGATCTTGCGAATGGCCGGCCCATCGGCGTACTCCACGCGGCGACCGACGGCGTACGCCATCAGGTTCGTCACGAACGTACGGACCAGCGGCACCGGACGCTTCAGCAGGACCTGCTGCAGCTCGCGCGGCCCGGTGATCTTCGTGCCATCGTAGTAATCGCCGCGGGTGTCCAGCGGCCTGTTGTTTTCTGTGATGCGCCACTGCCCGATCACATCGAAGTTGTCGAGCTCGAGCCCGATCGGATCGATGAACTGGTGGCATGAGCGGCAGGACGCGTTGTCGCGGTGCTCTTCCATACGCTGGCGCGTGGTGAGCATGCGCCCTTCCTTGCTGGCACCCGTGACTTCGAGGTCAGGCACGTTGGGCGGTGGCGGTGGCGGCGGCGAGCCCATGAGCACTTCCATGACCCACTTGCCACGCAACACCGGCGACGTGCGATTGCCTTGCGAGGTGAGCAGGAGCATGCTGCCGTGTCCCAGAATGCCCACGCGATTCTTGTCGGTGTACTGGACGCGACGGAAATCGGTGCCCACCACATCGGCCATGCCGTAGTGCCGGGCCAGCTCTTCGTTCACATACGTGTAGTCCGCCGTGTACAGGTCGAGCAGGCTGCGATTCTCGCGCACCAGGCTGGCCACGAACAGCTCCGTTTCCTTCTGCATGTTCTTGGCGAGCTGCAGATTGAAGGCCGGGTACAGCAGCGGATCCGGATGAACCTTCTCAATGTCCTGCAACCGCAGCCACTGCGCGGCAAAGCGCGTGGAGAGCGCGTCGGCGCGCGGATCGGCCAGGAGCACCTTGGCCGGAAACTCGCGGCGATCGGCCAGGGCGACCCGGATCTCGGTGCCGCCTTCGATGACGTGGTTGTTAGTGACGACGATGCCGT
>CAITQY010000637.1 GCA_903894655.1 uncultured Gemmatimonadota bacterium | reverse complement strand
GCAGGTGGCGGATGAGATACTCGATCGCGTTGAGGTGCTGCTTCGTGGACGCTAAGGATCGTCTTCGCCGATACCTCGAGCAACGTCGTGAGCTCGGGGAGTCCGAGCTGGTGCTTGACAGTCTCTCCATCGACGACGTGATGAAGATGGTCGGTGCGAAGTCGTCGTCGCCGAAGGGCGCGGCCGCGCCCTCGCAGCCTACCGCGAAAGGGAGAGTGCCGGCGCCGGCGGATCGCGCCGCCGCTACGCCGGCACCCGATCTGGCGCATGAGGTCCCGTCGTCGCCGCTGGCGCCGCCGCCAGAGCCTGGCGTTCGCTTCGATCGTGGGGCCACAACAGACTGGCGTGAAGCGCTTCGTAACGCCGGCGCGATCCGGCCCAGCGACTCGCCGTCGCCGCCCCCGTCTGTGGCGTCTCCAGGGTCCGAGACCGGCGCGGCAGCCGACGCCGGTGCTCGAGCCGCAAAGCCGGCCGACGTCCCTCTCGCGAATGCGATGGCCGACTCGACGGCCGACGCGCTCGTGACGGATCTGCCGACGTGGTTGTCTGCGCTAGAGCTCCCGCTCGGGATCGAGACAGAGCGTCTGCGCGTGATCGATGCCGCGCCGGACGTCGCAGCGCTGCTCACGCTTGAAGAGATCGCCGCGCACGTCGCCGGTTGCACGCGCTGTGCGCTCTACAAATCGGCCAAGCATCATGTGCCAGGCGAAGGCAACCCGATGGCTGAGCTCCTCTGTGTTGGTGAAGCACCTGGCGTGACTGAAGATGAGCAGGGGCGTCCCCTTGTCGGCGACTCCGGTGAATTGTTCACCAAGATTCTCGGTGCGATTCAACTGTCGCGCGAGGATGTTTACCTCTGCAACGTGCTCAGGCATCGGCCACCGGGAAATCGGGATCCTTTGCCAGACGAGGTCGTGGCCTGCCAGCCGTACCTGCTGCGTCAGATCGAGCTCGTGCGCCCTCGTGTCATTCTTGCGCTCGGTCGCTTCGCGGCGCAGACGCTGCTCCGGACCACCACGGGGATCGGTGCCTTACGTGGTCGCATCCATCGCTTTCACGGCGTGCCACTCATCGTCACGTATCATCCGGCGGCGTTACTGCGCAATGAATCGTGGAAGCGCCCGACGTGGGATGATATGAAGCTCGCCCGTCGCATTCTCGATGCATCGCGCTCCGCCAGCGCGGAGACCACGGCACCATGACCAGTCTCGTCCTTCCCACTGCTGCTGTACCGGCCGCTCGCGATCCCTTCAAGGAGCGCCGGCCCCCTTGGTCCGAGGAGGCCGAGCAGGCCGTCCTTGGCGCTATGCTGCTTGATGCCGATGCCGTCATGCGTGCGGCGGAGCACGTCGACGATACGATGTTCTATCGTGAGGGGCATCGCCGTCTTTTTCGCGCGATGATCTCGATCACGGAACGCGGTGGCGTCATCGATCCGCTCACCTTGGCCGACGAATTGGAGCGACGGGGCGAGCTCGAACACGCCGGTGGCCGTGAGTATCTTGGCTTCCTGCTCGATGCGGTGCCGACGGTCGCGAACGTGGAATACCACGCCCGCATCGTGAAGGAGCGCGCCTTGTTGCGCCGTCTCATCGAAGTGTCGACCGAAATTGTGTCGGAGGCATTCGAGGGGCGCACTGGGGCGTCGGATCTGCTCGACTCCGCCGAATCACGCATCTTTTCGTTGAGCCAAACGAGAGAACGAACCGGCTTCTCGCGCATTAAAGAGCTGCTCTGGCCAGCCATGGAGAAGCTTGAACTGCTCGCGCAGCGCGAGGCCGCCATCACTGGCGTGCCGAGCGGCTTCACCGAGCTCGATTTCTTGACGTCTGGTTTCCAGCCGGCCGATCTGGTGATCGTCGCGGCCCGTCCGTCGATGGGGAAGACCGCGTTCACGTTGAATATCGCGCAGCATGCGGCGATCACCGCCAAAGTGCCGGTGGCGTTTTTCTCGCTCGAAATGAGCAAGGAGTCGCTGGTGCAGCGAATGCTCGCCTCGGAGGCGCTCATCGATGCGCAGGCGCTGCGTAAGGGTGGTAGGGCTCTCGACGAATCGATGCCACGCTTGGCGCAGGCCGCTGGTATCCTGAGCCATGCGCCCATCTTCATTGACGACACGCCCGGTATCACGCTGCTCGATATGCGCGCCAAGGCGCGTCGACTCAAGTCCGAGCACGACCTCGGGCTCATCATCGTCGACTACTTGCAGCTCATGACGGGACCAACCGGCGTCGAGAACCGACAGCAGGAAGTCTCGCAGATTTCGCGCGGCCTCAAGGCCCTCGCGAAGGAGCTTGGCGTTCCCGTCGTGGCACTGTCTCAGCTGTCGCGTGCGCCAGAACAGCGCACGGGGGACGACAAGGGAAGACCGCAGCTCTCCGACCTTCGAGAGTCGGGCGCCATCGAGCAGGACGCCGACGTGATCATGTTCATCTTCCGACAGGAAGTGTACGCTGAACGCGACGAGAACGGCCGGCTCAAGGATCCGGATCTCGAGGGGCGTGCCGAAATCATCATCGGCAAGCAGCGTAACGGACCGAT
>CAITQY010000636.1 GCA_903894655.1 uncultured Gemmatimonadota bacterium | reverse complement strand
GGGGCGAGCGCCGGTTGTTCGTCGTTCTTCGACACGACCGCTAGTAACACACCGGACTCGCGCAATCGACGGAGCGCGGTCTGGTAGATGAAGTGCCGATACCCTTTGCCCTCGGGTCGATAGGCGATGCCCTCCACGCCATCATCCCCGATGATGCCAGACCACAACGTGTTGTCGAGATCGGTGACGAGTACCTTGGCGGACGGCGATTCAGGGAATCGGGTCGTGTCGGTGATCGCGCTCACGATTACCGAGGCGACCGCACCGAGCTGCGTCGTGTCAATCGGGAGCCCCGACGCGAGGTACGACCGCAGCGAGAACGCCCCCTCGGCGGTCACTGTCGCGCGCACCTGAAGTGCCGCCCCGAGCAGCCACTGCAGCAGCGACGCGTTGCGCAACGGATCAAGCCAAAGGGGGGGGCATGGTGCGGGCACGTATACCACGCGCGCGCCTCGTTCGGCCAGCCGACGCAGTAGGTCATGCGCGCGCGCCTGCAGTTCGGGTTCCTGCAATTCTGACCGCGAGAGCCCGGTTCTCCAGACCAGTTCGGGCACGAGGTCCCAAGGCATCAGGACAAAGCACTCGTGCTCTCCCGGCGTGCGCGGCTCATGGACCGCCTGCTGCAGCGTATTAAAAGGAAGGAACCGCAACGTCGCCTCGTATCCGTGCTGCGCAGCGGCAGCGGACAAGAAGACGCTCAGCGGCTCAGCCGTGCCCGACATGCCCACCAAGAACGGCAAGGCAGGACCGCCCGCAAACGCCTTCACGATCGCGTGCGCTTGCAGGAAGTTCACGGGAGGGCTCCACCGGTCAGCGAAAGGACCGCTCCCGATCCCAGCATAGTCTGATTCTCGAGTACCCGGATGAGCTGAGCGGCAACCCGGCTGATCGGTGTCGCCACCGGGCGAATGCGCGGATGACTCACCGCCGTGGGCACTGCGGTGGTCCCTGACCGCGGGACACACCGCCGTCTGCTGGTAATCATCGGGAGAAGATACTATGATCAGTGGAATGAAAGGAGCGGACGACACCACTAGACTGTTCGATGTGCCGGCGGTATTTCACCATATCGGCATCGCCTGCAAGCACCTCGATCGCGAGGCGGCGGTCTACTCGGCGCTCGGATACACCGTCGAACGGCCAGACTTTGAGGATCCGATTCAGGGCGTCCGTGGACGATTTTTGATCGGCGGTGGACCACGCCTTGAACTACTCGTCGAAATTGTCAGCGGGACGGTCCTTGCCCCGTGGTTACGCCGCGGGATCCGCCAGTATCATCTGGCGTGGGAAACGCCGCACTTTGACGATGCGCTCCGTGGCGCACTCGCGGTCCGAGCCCGCATTGTGGTGGAGCCTGTTTCCGCCGTCGCCTTCGACCAGCGCCTCATCACGTTCTTGATGATGCCCAACCTCCAATTGATCGAACTCATTCAGGCACCGTCGATTGCGTGACGAGCCAGTTCGACCACTCGTCACTCGTGGTCGCCTGAAATTCCGGCGCATCACCGTCACCGCCGGACTGCTTCCCTGTGCATGAACACCACGCCCACACGACTCAGCGTCATAGCCGCTACTGATGAACACGCCACCATGCTGGCGGAGTTTTTTCGCGTGGTGTGGAACGCAACCGGAACAGCACAGGACGTATTAGTCTCCAGACAGCAAGCCGCGGCATCGAATCCGGTAGAGCCGGGGGTACACCCACCAACGATCATTGCGTTGCAGCAGGACCGCGTGATCGGGTACTGTTCAAGCTTGCCGGTTCGCCATTGGGACGGGGAAAGCGAACGTGGTGGATATTGGGCCAAGGGGCTGATGGTGCTTCCGGAGTTCCGGAACGGGCCGGTCGGCGCTCACGTGCTCAAGTCACTTACGCGGGCCATGCCTCTGGCCAGTTCGGTAACGGTCGCTTCAGGCTCCAAGCGGCTCTTCGGGGCCCTGGGGTATACGCCCTTCGGCGCTATGGGGAATTTCCTGCGCCCGCTGCGCATTGGCCCCCTTCTGGAGAAGTTGGATCCGTCATTGCTGGCCCTAGGACCGCTGCCGTCGTGGGCCCCGAAAGCCCTCCAACTGCTTCGCGACGTCAAACTGGCCGGCATATCCGGAGCCCTCGGCACCGCCGGGTTGTCGTGCCTCGAGGCAGTCCGCGGGCGCTCACGCGACCGGGTTGATCGGATTGCGGTACCCGACCCCGCGGAGTTGGAGGCACTCTGGCGCCGCGTGAGCACCGGCATCGCTGCTGGCCCCGTACGCGACGCCGATGCGCTACTGACCCGCTATGCCTCGGTGGACGCCGGTGCCCAGTACCACTTCGCATTCGCCCGGCGCGCGGGTCAGCCGGTGGGCTTGGCCATTGTGCGCGAACCGGGCGAAACCGGTGACGCGCGACTGCAAGGGATCCGTGTTGCCTGCTTCTCCGATTTCCTGTTCGATCCGCGCGACCGCGACGCCGCCGCAGCGACGATTCGCGCGGGGATCACCATGGCCACGGAGTTGAAGGCTGACGCCGTGATTGCGTCGGCATCGCATCAGGCAGCGGTGGCCGCCCTCCGCCGTCAGCTGTTTGTTCCACTGGGCGGCACCATTCATTTCTTTTTGCGTGATGATGCCCAGCAGGGTCGCTGGCCCGCCACCCTCGACACGTGGTGGCTCACCCGTGGCGATGGCTATTCCGACCAATCATTCTGACCATTTACCATCCGATCATGTCTGTCGACGTAACACTTCAGGAGCTGGTCCGCGCGGTGCTGGAACTCCCGGCCGATGCCGATGTCACCTCGACCGCACAGGGGGTATCCCCGTCTTGGGATTCGTTGGCCCATGTGACCCTGATGACAGCCCTCGAAAGCGAGTTCGATCTGGAGATCGATCTTGATGATTCTCTGCTGCTTACATCCTACGATTCCGTCCGGAAGTACGTGGCCGCGCGCTGCGCGTGACCGACGCGCACGGGCACGCACGAAGCCCTCGCTCGTTTCTCGAGGCGCATTGACGGGCCCGTTGCGTGGAGCACGTGCCACGAGGTTCGGTTCCTGATCCACCAACAGATCGCCGGGAGCGCGTCCGCTCGGAACGCGAACTCCTCTCTCGACTACCGATCTCAGTTTGCGGAGAATCGCATCACCGCCGTCAACGATCGCTCCCACGTCTCCCGAAAGAACGCGGCAAGCATTTCGGCGTGCTCATCCTGAGCGGGGATACAGCGGATCCGCTCAGCCAGTCACAGCACCGCGTCCGGCATGAACAGCGCGCCGGTAGATCGACAGATAGCGGTCGATCATCGCGTCAAAGCTGTACTGCTCTTGCACAAGCCGCCTGCCTTCATGACCTAATCTCTGCGCGTGATGCGGCTGGCGAAGCACCGTCTCAAGCGCGTCCGCAAGCGCCTCGGCGTCTCCCGGCGGCACCAGTGCGCCGGTCTCGCCGGACTGCACGAGCTTGGGAATACCTCCGACTGCAGACGCCACGACGGGCAGCCCCGAGAGCATCGCCTCCAGCAACGCCAACGGCAGTCCCTCATTGAACGAGGGCATCACCCAGCCATCAGCCGCCGCAAGCAAGTTGGGAATATCACTGCGCAACCCCAGCAGCTGCACGTGGCCATCGAGACCTGCCGCC
>CAITQY010000635.1 GCA_903894655.1 uncultured Gemmatimonadota bacterium | reverse complement strand
TGCTTGGTGTGGGAGACGCGTTCGGCGGTGTGCGCGTGGTGCGCATTACCGGTGATCGCGTCGTGATTTCAAGTTCCAGTGGGACGCGCACTCTGCGCCTGTCCCGCGTCGTGCCGGATTCCAGCGAGAACGTGCCGTGATCGTCCTACCGCTTCCACGCATTTGGCGCCGCACGGCGCTCGGCGTCCTGCTCGTCCCCGTGGCGCTCGCCGGCGCTAGTCAGGCACTGCCCGCCCAGGTCCCCGCGGCCTCAGCGCGCACCAACACGCTCGATTTCGCCAACGCGAAGCTGGCCGACGTGATTCGCACGCTGGCGACGATGCTGGGGCGCACCGTGCTGATGAGCGACATACCCGACGTGCGCGTGACGTTCGCGACCCCGGCGCCGCTGAACACGGCGGAGCTCGAGCGCATTCTCGAGTCGCTGCTGGAATCGCACGAACTGATGCTGGTGCCGAGCGGCACGGTGGCGCAGGTGCTGCCTACGGCGAAGGCGCCGGCCACGGGATCGCTGCGCACCGGCTTCGCGTTTCCGGATCCACCACCGCTCGGCTTGGTGACGCAGCTCGTGCCATTGCAATCCATTCGCGCCGACGAAGGCGCCGATGCGCTGCGCGCGCTGATGGGCAAAGGCGCGCGCATCGAGACCATCACGCGATCGAACGCCCTACTGATCACCGATCGTGGCGCGAACGTGGCGCGCTACCTCGAGCTGCTCCGTACCCTCGACGCCGCACCGGCCGGTGAGTCAGGGCTTCGCACCTATGTCGTGAATCTCAAGTATGCGGCGGCCGACGATCTGGCCGGTGCGTTGGGGCAATTGTATGGCGCGCAGGTGGCGAACACGGGCGGTGGCTCATTGGCCGATCGCTCGCTGTCGCGCGCCCTGGATTCGTTCCGGGCCCGCGAAGCCGAGACGTTCCGATCACGCAACTCGGGCGGCATGAGCGGTGCCAACGCGATGACGCCCCCAAGCAGCGCCGCATCGGCGGGAACGCCGCGCGATTCCGCCTCGGGGCTGCTGGTGGGACGCACCACCATCGTCGCCAACGCGCCCACGAACGCCTTGGTGATCCGCACCGCACCACCGAACTATCCGCTGCTGCGCGAAACCATCGACGCGCTCGACACGCGTCCGTCGCAGGTGCTGTTCGAAGTCACGGTGGCCGAGATCGCGCTGGGTCGCGGCACGGAGTTCGGCGTGGACTGGTCGGCGGTGAATCGCGGCGGTGACGTGCAGGGACAGTTCGGGAACCCCGAAATTCCCGACACCGGCTCCACGTCGGCGCTGCTACGTCTGGTGCGACTGGACGGCACCGGCGTGCGGGCCATGCTGCGTGCGATCGCATCCACCAGCGATGTGCGGGTCCTGTCCACACCGGAGATCATCGCGGCCAACAACCGGGAAGCGTCGATTCTGGTGGGCAGCAAGGTGCCGTTCGTGGCCTCGACGCGACTGGGCAACGACATTTCCATCGACCGCGCGATTCAGTATCAGGATGTAGGCACGAAGCTGTCGATCATTCCCACGATCAACGACGACGGCTACATCTCGGTGCAGCTGCTGCAGGAAGTCAGTTCGCTCACGTCGCAGACGGTGGCGGCGGCCCAGAGCGCACCGGTGATTTCCACGCGTGAAGCGTCCACGCGGGCGATTCTCCGTGACGGCCAGACGGTGGTGATCGCGGGGCTGATCGGCGAAACGCGTCAGACGCTCGAGCAGGGGATTCCCTTGCTTAAGGACATTCCATTTTTGGGCGCGCTCTTCAAGCGGCAGTCCATCACGCGCCAGCGCACGGAGCTGGCGATCTTCGTGACGCCGTATCTCGTGCGCTCCGACGCCGATGCCGATGCGATCCGCGAGCGTGTGAAGAAGCGCTTGGAAGATCGGTCGCCGGGCTCGCTGGACGGCACGCCGCTTACCCGGAAGCCACCCGCATGAGCGGGGATGCCCGCCAGAGCGGAGATGCCCGTGATCTGCGGGCGGCGGCGGCTGGTGAACTGGCGGTGCGCCTACCGGCCCGCTGGCTCGAGGAGCACGCCGTGTTGCCGCTCGAACTCGACGGCGGCACGTTGGTGGTCGCGGCCGACGGGGTAATCCCGGCGATGGTGCAGGATGCCTTGGAGCGCGCCTTCCGCGCGGAGGTGCGCGTCCTGCCCCACGGCGCCGGCGACATTCGTGCAGCGATCCTGTCGGTGCCGCGCGTGGCAGCGCACGCGATGGACACTGCGCCGAGCGGCGGCGACCTGTTGCGCGGCGACCTGTTGCGCGGCGACCTATTGCGCGGCGACCTGCTGCGCGGCGAACTCACGGAATCGCTCGACGACCTGCGGGCGCTCGCGTCACGCGAACCCGTGATTCAGGTGGTGAACGCGATGCTGGCCGAGGCGTCGCGCGCGGGTGCCAGCGATGTGCACGTGGAATCGCGCCCGGACGGCTTGCGGGTGCGCATGCGACTGGATGGAGTGTTGCGCGACGCGCAGCAGTTGGGGGCCGAGTTCCGGTCGGCGGTGATTTCGCGGCTCAAGGTGCTGGCCGGGTTGGATATCGCGGAGCGTCGTCTGCCACAGGACGGCCGGGCGCGGGTGCGGGTGGGAGACCGTGAGCTCGACGTGCGCATTTCGACGTTGCCGGCGTTGCACGGCGAGAGTGTGGTGCTGCGACTGCTGGATGGTGGTGATGCGGAGCAACCGTCCTCGCTCGAGTCACTGGGCTTGAGCGCCGACGTGCTTACGCCGTGGCGCGCGCTGTTGCAGCGCGCGTCGGGGCTGCTGTTGGTGAGGGGTCCGACCGGCTCGGGCAAAACCACCACGTTGGACGCCGCGCTGCGTGAGCGCAGCACGCCGGGCGTGAAGGTGGTGACCGTGGAAGACCCGGTGGAATACCGACTCGACGGCATCGTGCAGCTCCCCGTGAACGCCCGCGCCGGTTTTGGGTTTCCGAACGCGCTGCGGGCGATTCTTCGTCACGACCCCGACGTGATTCTGGTTGGGGAAATGCGCGACGCTGAGACGGCCGACATCGCGGTGCAAGCGGCGCTCACCGGTCACCTCGTCCTGAGCACGGTGCATACGACCGATGCCACGGCCGCCCTGGCTCGCCTGCAGGAAATGGGGGTGCCGCCGTATCTCCTGAGCGCCACGCTGCAAGGCGTGTTGGCCCAGCGGTTGGTGCGTCGGGTGTGTACGCAGTGCGGCGCGTGGCGCCCGCTCACCGAGCACGAGCAGGCGCGGGTGGCGGCATCGGGCGTGGCGATCACACGACTCCGGGAAGGCGCCGGGTGCGCGCCGTGCGCCGGTACCGGATTTCGTGGACGCGTGGCGATCGCCGAGTTGCTCGTGCTCGACGATGCGCTGCGCGGCGCCTTTACCCAGGGCGCGTCGCTGGTCGAACTGCGAGCGATGGTGCGCGCCCGCGGGGTACGGTCGCTTCGTGAGGATGGGTGGCGCTGCGTGGCGGCAGGTGAGACCACGATCGACGAAGTGGTGCGCATGGTGAGCGAGGACGACGGCGCGTGAGCGATGGCGCGTCGGCATCCGCCTCGGTATCGGCATCCGTCTCCGCCTCGGCATCCGCAGGCCTGACGCGGTGGCGCTATCAGGCGGCCGATGCTCGGGGGGCCATGACACGCGGCGAAGTCGATGCGGTCTCGGCGGAGGCGGCGGTCGACCTGCTCCGCCGCCGCTCGCTCTGGGTCATTGATCTCGAGCCGACGCGAGGCGCGTCCGCATCGACGGTGCTCGTGTCCGGATCAGCGACCGCATCGGTGACGTCCGCACGATTGCTCGATCGGCTATCGCGATGGACCACCGACGGCGAGGAGTCGCTGGCTATCGTATCGCGGTCGGTCGCGACCCTTCTGGAATCGGGGGTGCCGCTGGAGCGCACGCTGGCGTTCGCCGCCTCCGCCGAAACGGACGCGCGCTGGCAGCAGGTCTTCCGTGGCCTCCAGACGGCGGTGACACGCGGCGAGTCGCTGTCCGAGGCGGCGGCCCGCGTCGAGGCGCTGCCGCGGGCCTACGCCCCGCTGCTGGCCGCTGCCGAGGCATCGGGCAGCATGGCGGCGACCTTCGCGCGACTCGCCGATGATCTCGAGGCGCGGAGTCAGCTGCGTGCCCGGGTCCGCGCGGCGCTGGTGTATCCCACCCTACTGGCGCTGGCGTCCACGGTGGGCACGCTGGTGATCCTGGTGGTCGTGGTGCCGCGCTTCGCCGATCTGATTGCGGACGCTGGCGGCACCGTCCCAGCAAGTACGCGGCTGCTCATCGCCCTCAGTGCCCTCCTCTCGCGTTTCGGTTGGCTGCTGGGCATCGCCGTGCTCCTCGCCGGCACCGCCGTGCGCCAGTCGCTGCAGGACCTAGCACGTCGCCGGCGCTGGCACGCCACGCGCCTACGGTGGCCATTGGTCGGCCGGTTTGAGCGCGAACAGGCGGCGGCCGGGTACCTCAGCACACTGGCGGTCGCCCTCGAGTCGGGCGTCCCCCTGCTGCGCGCGATGACGCTGGCGCGCGGCACCGTGGGGAATGCGGCGCTGGCCGAGCAGTTGGCCGGCGCGGAAGCCGTGGTGCGAGACGGGGGATCGATCTCGGGCGCCCTGGCTGGCTCGTTGCCCCCGTTGGCCACGCGGCTCCTCGAGGCCGGCGAGCAGGGCGGCGCGCTGGCACCGCTGGCCCGACGGGCGGCCACGGCGGCCAGCGATCAGGTGCAGCGGGTAATCACGGGCGCCGTCTCGTTGATCGAGCCGGTCATGATTCTGGGGTTCGGTGGGGTCGTCGGCTTCGTCGCACTGGCGCTGCTCCAAGCCATTTACGGGATTAACGCCAGCAGCTTCTGACCGTCACACTCTGGGTCCGACGTCACACAGTGTCGCAATTGATACCACGCACGTGCCGTCATGGCGAATTTTTCCGTTGACAGCGACCGCGCCGATCCCGAGTGTTGAGTGAATTAGGTAAACGCCATCTTCACTCGCAGTCCCCTCCCGTCGCCCCTCCGCAGACCGACATGTCGACGAACGCTGATCAACCCGAACCCGTGAGCGAGATCGCGCCCCCCGACGAGCGACGTTCCAGTCGTCGTCGCTTTTTCGCGGTTGGCGCATCGGCGGCGGTGGGACTGGCCGCCACGCAGACGCTCGAGGCACAGCGTCCGAAGAGTCGTGGCAGCAGCCCGTTTCCGAGCGGACAGTCGGCGAACACCGCCGCGGATCCGTCGGCGGCGTGGAGCGATCCGCTGCTCCGCCTCGTGCGTCGCATCACGATGGGAGTGAGCCCCGAGGAAGTCGCCCTAGCCCGTCGGCTCGGCTATGCCGGCTATCTCGACTATCAGCTCCGCGCATCGGCCATCGATGACAGCGCCATCGAGACCATCATTGCCTCGCGACTGCCGATGACGCAGATGCCACTGGCGACGTTGGCCATGCAGGATGGCAATGAGGTCAACAGCCAGTTGGCCGATGCGACGTGGTATCGTGCGGCGTTCTCCAAGGCGCAGCTCCGCGAGCGAATGGTGGATTTCTGGACCGACCACTTCACGATCAGTCTGAACAAGGTCGGCTACCTCAAGCTGGTCGACGATCGCGATGTGATCCGTGCGAATGCGTTGGGGACGTTCCCCGAGCTGTTGCGGGCGACGTCGCAAAGCGCCGCGATGCTCCGGTATCTCGACCAGAATCTGAGTCGGACGCCCACGCCAAACCAGAATTACGCGCGCGAGATCATGGAGCTGCACACGCTCGGCGTGGACGGCGGCTACTCGCAGACGGACGTGGCGGAGCTCTCACGGATTCTGACCGGGTGGACCACGGCCGGTGCCGGCACCTTTGCGTTCAATCGGAATTTTCACGATCGCAATGCAAAGACGTTCCTCGGCGTCGCGTTCCCGGCCATGCCGGTGACGGCGACGGACGCGCAGATGAAGGCAGAGGGGGACGCGGCCATCCAGATACTGGTGTCGCACCCGAGCACGGCGGCCTACATCTCGCTCAAGATGGCGCGCTGGTTGCTGGCGTACGAGCCGCCACAGGCCGTGGTCGACGCGACCGCGGCGACGTATTTGTCCACCGGCGGCGACATCAAGGCGATGATCCGCACGATCCTGTCGGGCCGGAACCTCATGGCGGCACCGGCCAAGTACAAGCGTCCGTTCCATCTCGCCATTTCCGCGATACGCGGCATGGGCGCGTCGGTGGCGAACGTGCGTGCTGTCCGGCAGACGGCGGACCGGATGGGCATGCCGGTGTTCATGTGGGAGCAGCCGAACGGCTACCCTGACCGGGTGGACTGGTGGAGCGGCCTCGTGATCACGCGCTGGGCGTATATGCAGTACCTGTCCACGCTCAACAGCACCACCATTACGCAGATCGATTCGATGCCGTTCCGGTCGCCGGACACCGCCGACGGTGTGGTGACGCAGATCGGCACCCGCCTGTTCGGTGGCGAGATGCCATCGACGCTTCGCACGCAGTTGCTCACCTACCTCCGCGGCGGCGCATACAGCGATGCGCGCGTGCGTGAAACGCTGGCCTTGGCCGGCAGCGCGCAGGAGTACCAGTGGTTCTGATGCCCTCTTTCCACGTGAGCCGAGTCGCCACATGAGTGATGAATCGACAGAAGGCGGGTGCCAGGAATACCAGCAGCTGGCGCGTCGCGATTTCCTGACGTTGGCCGGCGGCGTGGGTGTCAGCGCGCTGCTCCCCACGTGGCTTCCCAAAGTGGTGCTGGCGCAGTCCTCGAATGGCAGCCGTGACATCATCGTGTCCGTGTTCCTCAGCGGCGGTATCGACGGCATGTCGCTGGTGGTGCCGTTCGGAGATCCCGACTACTACACGGGGCGTCCGAACATCGCGGTCGCTCGTCCTGACGCGGCGGGCACCGGACCGAAGGCGGTCGCTCTCGACAACTTCTTCGGGTTTTCGCCCGGGATGGCGCCGCTGATGCCGGCGTACAGCAACGGCGACCTGCTCGTGGCGCACGCCACGGGGTCGGTCGACAACTCCCGTTCGCACTTTGATGCGCAGCGGTACATGGAAGTGGGCAAGCCGCGTGATGCGCGCATCAGAGGTGGATGGCTTGGCCGACATCTGGCGACCAGCACGCCGATGCGGTCCGACGCCCCGCTGCGTGGACTCGGCTTCACCGCCGGCCTCCCTCAAACGCTGGCGGGCGGACCGAAGTCGCTACCGATTCCGAATCCCGCCAATTTCACCATCGGCGGCACCGCCACGACGGCGACCGCGCGGGCCCAGTGGCTTGCCGCGAACCATGCCAGCACCGTGAACCCGGTGGCGGCGAATGCCCTCGACGCCACGAACACGATCGCGTTGCTGCAGCGGATCAACTTCGCCGGGTATGCCGCCGCGAACGGCGCGGTCTATCCGAACAGCGGCTTCGGACAGGCGCTGCGCTCCACGGCAGCGCTCATCAAGGCCGATGTGGGCATCGAGGCGATCCACGCGTTCAACGGTGGTTGGGACACGCACGTCAACCAGGGCCCCGTTATCACGTTGGACGGCGGCGCCATGCATACCCGTATGTTTGACCTCTCGAGTGCGCTGGCGGCGTTTCACGCCGACGTCATTCAGGGTACCACACCGTACGGCGTGACCGTCGTGATCGTCTCCGAATTCGGACGCAACGCCCGGGAGAACGGCAACCGTGGCACCGACCACGGCCGCGGCAATGTGGCGTTCGCCATGGGCAAGAAGATCAATGGCGGCCGCGTGCTGACCAACGGCTGGCCAGGACTGGCGCGGGAAAATCTCGAGAACGGACAGGATCTGCGCGTGACGCTCGACCATCGCGACATCTTTGCTGAGATCGTGCAGAACCGGCTCGGCAACAATAATCTGTCGGTAATTTTTCCCGACTACACGCCGCGCTTCCGGAACGTCACGAAAGCCTAGCGCGACGGCGGTTGCTTCTGCGACGAAGGGCGTAACCGATCACCGGTTGCGCCCTTCGTGCATCGTGCTACATCGTACCGCATCGGGCCGCGTGGAGACGAACGGCGCTACGGACTCACGATGACGGTGCCGTCCATACCGGGATGCACCGTGCACTTGAACGGAAACACGCCAACCGTCGCAAATGCGCGCGACACTGTGACGCTGCGGGTGAGATTAATGTCGGCCGGGGAGCCCGCCAGTCGCGGGTCCCAGATGACGTTGTGCGCCAACGGGGGGAAGACGAAGCGCACCGTGCCCCCCCGCTTCACCACCGTTTCCGTCGGGCTGAAAATCAGTCCTGGCATTACCACGTCAGCGGTGGTCGGTGCATTGGGAATACCGCCCACGATCAACTGTACGCTGGCGGTCTTCGGCAGGGCGCCGTCAGCGACCGACGCCTGCAAACTGACCGTGCCCACGCCGACGCCGGTGACGACACCGACCGTATTGATCGTCGCGATCGCGGCGTTGCTGGTGCTCCACGTGACCGTGCGCGTTCCGAGGGCGACGGTACCGCCCAGGACATCGCGACCGCTCACGGTGGCTTGGGTGAGTTGGCCAAGCTGGATGGTGAGATCCTGTGCCGTGACCACAACCGTCGCGAGCACGCCGACCCCCGACGTCACCGTGACGTCGAGCGTGCCACTGACCGATCCGACGGTGGCGCGAATGGTGGCGGAGCCGGCGGCGACGCCGGTGACGAGACCAGCAGCGTTCACGGAGGCAACGCTGGGCGCCGTCGAACTCCACACGGGCTGCGCATCCCCCACCGCGACACCACTCGCGGTGCGCGCCACGGCGGAGAGCTGCGTGGTCTGCTGCGGCGTCAGCGCCGTCGCGGCGGCCGACACATCGATGCGCGCCACCACCGGCGCGGCAGGCGGCGCGACGGGCGGCGGAGCCGGCGGCGCGACGGGCGGCGCGACGGGCGGCGATCCGTCACCGCATGCCGCCAGCAGCAGCATGCCGGCGCACGCGGTGACACGCGTAAGCCTCGTCATCGCGGCGGCCGCGGGGCTGGTGCGTCGGGGCGACCGCCCGGATGCCACGTCGGCTTGGGGCCATCGGACAACAACCGCACCGCTTTCGTGGTGGCGGTGATCACCTGCGCCATGTGTTCGATATTCACGATCGACGCCTCGTCCTTCGGAGAGTGGTACGGAGTCAGCAGATTGTACGATGACAGCGAGTGCGCCGGGATGCCGATGCGCGCAAATGCCACATTGTCGCTGCGAGAGAAAAAGTTCTGTCCGGGCCGTGGATCCGGCACAAGGGGAATACCGTTGTCCGCCAGCAGGTCACCCAACGTGGAGCGCTCATAACCGGTGAGCCACGCCTTGCCGAATCCGCCGGCGAGCGAATCAGCGTGCGCGATCATCTCCACGTTGAGATCGACTACCGTGTTCTCCAGTGGCAACAACGGATGCCGGATGTACCAACTGGTGCCGAACCCACCGACTTCCTCGCCCGTGATCGACATGAACAGGATCGTGCGTTTCGGGCGCGGGCCTTTCATGAGCGCCTTCGCCATCTCGATGAGCGCCACGTTGCCCGAGGCATCGTCGTCGGCGCCGTTGTTGATCGAGTCACCATCAATCGGCTCACGGATGCCGATGTGATCGTAGTGCGCCGTCACCAAGACGACTTCGTTTCGCAGTACCGGGTCACTGCCACGGATCATGGCGGCCACGTTCGACGTCCGCAGACGCTGGGCGGCGGGAAGCGAATCCCACGCCGGCCACGACGCCACCGGTGCGGGACGTGTACGTCCCGGCGCATTGGCGGGTCCTTGCGCGATGCGCAGCGGGATGTGCTGACGGAACGTGCCGGAGTCTCCCGCCGGCGTGAGGCCGGCGGCGCGATACTGCTGCTCGAGCCAGATCGCGGCGCGTTCCTGTCCACGCGACCCGGTCATGCGCCCTTCCATCGAATCGGCGGCGAGTATCTCGATATTGCGCTTCACCGACGCCGCGTCGATGCGATCGACCGGCATCGTCGCTGCGGCCGCGGACGGCATGGCGGTGCGCGCTTGCGGCTCGGCCACGAGCGCGAGCCACTGTCCGTTCGGACTCACCGCCAGCCGCGTGATATTCGCGAGGTTCGCGAACGCGAGATCGCCGAGCGACTTCCACTCGGTGGTGCCGCGGCGCCACTGCATGAGCTGCGTGCCACTGCCCACCACCAACGTGGTGCTGTCCACCCAGGCCACATCTTCGCTGCCCTTGGGCAAGGCCACGAGCGTGTCGACGCGACGCGATGCGGGGTCGAGGCGCATGACATACCACGACGCCCCACCCTTCTGCACGAAGCTCACGTGCGCGGTGCCGGGAATACGATGCAACGACCGTCCCACATTGCGGGCGATCACCTCGCCGGTTGTCTGCTCACGACCGGCGCCGGTACGCGCCAGCTGCAGCGTGGCTGGTGAGCCGAGCACGAACATCGCCCACGTGCTGTCATCGGCCTGCGCGAAGTAGCCCACCGGCTTGATGGCCGGAAAGAGCACCGTCGGTACGGAGCCATCGACGGGGAACTGCGCGAGCCGCTGTGGGGAGTCGGCCTCGACGCGGATGACCGTGACCGACTTGCCGTCGAGCGTCGGCATGGCCGAGTACTCGCTTTCCGGCTTCGTGGCGCGGAGCGGGGCGGTGAGTCCCGTGCTGAAGTCGTGGCGATAGATGTCGCTCTGTCCGTCACCGCGGTTCGACGTGAAGTACAGCGCGCGCGAGTCCTTCTGGAACGCGGGCTGATTATCGTAGCCGCCGCGACGCGACACGTTGGCTGGCACGCCGATTTTGAGAGCGTCCCCACGGCCGACGAGGGGCAGCAGATACACATCCGGATCCGCCGGTGCCGAGCGGGCGGCCGGGCGAGCCGACGCGCGGGGTGGCGTGCCCTGCGCGTTCGCGTTGGACGGCACTGTGATCCCGAGTGCGAGTCCGAGTGCGAGTCCAAGGCCGAACAGCAGCGTCGGCACACGGACGCCGCGACGATGCGGAGAGACAGAGGTCATTCGAGGAAACGGGAGAGGGAGTGCGAGCGGCACGAACCACGGAGCGACGCGCGAAAGCTACGGACTGGCTGTTGCGTCCGCAGGGCGCGAGCGGCTAGCGTCCTCAGTACCATGGGGACTTCTCTGCTTCGCCCGGGATTCTTGCGTACCCTGTTTCGTGCGGGGCCGCGGCGCGCGCCGCAGCGCCGCCTGCTGCTGGTCGCGCTCGGCGCGTGGCTGCCCGTGGCGGGCGCGTGCCGTGACAGCGGCCCGACCACCGTAACGCCGCCCACCGGCGGATCGCGGATCAGCAGCCTGATCGCGTCACCGGCATCGCTGAACCTGCAGCCCGGACAGCAGCGGTCGATCGAGCTGGTCGCGCGCGACAGTGCGGGACAGCTGGTCGCGAACCCGGGGATCACGTGGCGGAGCGATGCGCCGTCCACGGCAACGGTGGACGCGTCGGGAGTGATCCGCGCGGTCG
>CAITQY010000634.1 GCA_903894655.1 uncultured Gemmatimonadota bacterium | reverse complement strand
TTGTACACGTACTGCAGCACGCGCTCGCGATCGCGATGCGCGAAGTCGATGTCGATATCGGGCGGCTCTTTGCGTCCTTCGCTCAAGAACCGTTCGAACAGCAGCTCCATGCGAATGGGATTGACCGCCGTGATGCCCAGGCAGTAGCACACGGCCGAATTGGCGGCGGAACCGCGGCCCTGACAGAGAATCCCCTCGCGTCGTGCGAAGCGCACGATGTCCCACACCGTGAGAAAGAATCCGGCGAGATCGAGCTTGCCGATCATCGTCAGTTCGTGCGCGAGTTGGGTGTCGTGCTTCGGTGTGCGCGACGTGTTCCAGCGTTCGTAGGCGCCCTGCTCCACCAAGCGCGTGAGATACTCCTGCGCGCTGATGCCCGGCGGCAATGGAAACGCCGGCATGGACGGCTTGAGCTGCTCGAGCCGGAAGGTGCATCGTTCGGCGATGGCCAGCGTGGCTTTTACGCCTTCCTCGGCGCCGCGCCACCGCTGATAAATGAGCGACGGCTTCTTGAGCGCCCACTCGGCGTTGGGGCGCAGGCGCGTGCCCATGGTGTCGAGCGTGCGTTCGTGTCGCAGCGTGTTGAGCACGTCGTGCACGATGCGCTGTTCGGGGGTGGCGTAGTGCACGTCGTTGGTGACCACCCACGGTACGCCGAGCTTGGCCGCGAGTGGACGTAGCTGCTGCACGAGCGCGCGTTCTTCGGGCAGGCGATGATCCCAGCATTCCACCGCGAGATGCTCGCCGAACACGTCGCGCAATTCACCGGCGGCGGTGTAGGCGTCGCTGGCGCGCCCTTCGGCCAGCAGTTGCGGCACCCAGCCGCGCGGGCAGCCGGTAAGGGCCATCACGCCCTCTACGTGGCGGGTCACGAGCGCCCAGGGCACACTGGGAGTGCCGCGTTCGCTATCCATGCGCGCCCGCGTGACGAGCGAGGCGATGTTGCGGTAGCCGTCGCGCGTTTCGGCGAGGAGCACCATGTGGGTGCGGCGTTCGGCACCGGGGTTGCCGATGTCGGGCATGCGCACCGTGAGCTCGACGCCCAGGATGCCGCCGATGCCGAGCGTGGCGCAGGCGGTGCCGAAGCGGACCACGCCCCCCATTTCATCGTGGTCGGTGATGGCCAGGGCAGGGTATCCCAGCTCGGCGGCCCGCTCGGCCAGTGACTCGGGGAGCGAGGCCCCGTCGAGCAGGGAGAGGGCCGAGTGGCAATGGAGTTCGACGTACTGGTTCGGCATTGGATACCGAATATACACCGAAGATCAGGGTTTGACGAGGGTGGGGTACGAGGCACTTCCGCCGCCGCACCGCCGTTAGGTTGACGAAATGCCGAATTCCAACCGTCCCTCCCAGCGTCCCGAGCACACCGTCAATAACGTGCTCGAGCATGCCGATACGATGTCAACCGAGGAGTTGGACAAACTGCCATACGGCATGATCCAGCTGGACGCGACGGGGCGGATTTTGAACTACAACGCCGTGGAGTCGAAGCTGGCGTCGTTGAAGAAGGAAGACGCGATCGGCAAGCAGTTCTTCACCGAGATCGCGCCGTGCACGAAGGTGCAGGACTTCTACGGGCGCTTCAAAGAAGGCGTGATCCGCGAATCACTCGATACGAGCTTTCGCTTTCACTTTGCGTTCAAGCAGAACCCGCGTGACGTGACCGTGCGGTTGCTGTATTCGCGGCGGACGCGCACGGTGTGGGTGTTGATTTCGGATCATGAGGGGAAGCCGATCGAGGCTCCGGAACTGCCAACGGCTTAGGAGGCAGGGGGGAGGGTGTCAGGGAGGAGTGGGCAGGAACCACACGGGGTTCACCTGCTTCCTCCTTCCTGACACCCTCCGCCCTGCCTCCTAGGCTGTTGGCAGTTAAGCCGTCGGCATCAGTCCACGCCTATCCCCCCAGCACGTTCACGCACCCCTTGGGCGGGGCGGCCAGGCGCTGGTTGCATTCGTCCACCGGGATCGGCACCAACGGGAATACGCGGTGGCTCGGCAACTGCTTCTTGAACTCCCCGAGCCGGCCGTAACGGCGCGCGTCGACCCAGCGATGCCCGTACTCGAAGAACAACGAGTAGCGGCGATCGTACAGCATTTCGGTGACGAGATCGCCGGAGAAGTCGGACGCCAAGGCCGGCAATCCACCGGCATTCGTGCGCACGAAGTTCAGATCGGCGATCGCGGCGGCGCGGTTGCCGAGTCCGATGTTGGCTTCGGCGCGAAGGAGGATGAGCTCTTCGTTCCGAATGATCGGGATCGACGTGACGTTCGTGGGATACACGATCGGCCGCACGTTCGAGCTGATGCCCTGCGTGGCGAGGTTCACCGTGCCGACCACCGCCTTGGTCGTGGCCCGCAGATCACGCGACCCATCCGTACGCAGGCGCGCGTCGGTGAGGAACTCCGGAACCGCCACGATGGCGCGCGGAGCGGGGTCGAACAGCGGGTTGGTCGCGTCGCCCGACGCGGTGCTGTACACATGGTACACGCCGGTGGCGAAACCCGCCGTGGTGCCAGCGGCGGTGCTGATGAACGATTCATTCAGCGCTGTCAGGGCGTCGGCCCAGCGACCGCGGTACACCTCGAGGCGGGCCTTGAGGCCGCGGTTCACGCGCACGAAGTTGGCCGGCGTATTGAAGCCAGTGAAGCCCGTGGTCAGCGTGAACGGGAAGGCCGTGCCGGCCGCCGCGAGATCAGTGCGTGCCTCGTCGAACAGTGCGGCGGTCTTCGTGTACGCTTCGTCGCGCGTGATGAAGGCGCCCTGCACGGTGGGATCCTTCGACACGTCGAACACGAGGCCAAAGGTGTCGCGCACGCGCAGCTGATTCATGTACTCGAGCGCCATGAACGTTTTCACGAACCCCTTCACGCCGCTCTTCTGCGCCGCGGTGTAATCGGGTACGGCGTCAACGACCTCGAGGATCGTGTAGGCCGTGCGCAGATTGCGGTACGAGTTCGACCAGCCGGCGTCGGTACCGAAGCCACCCGGCTCCAGCGGTCCGATGAGCAGCGCGAGCACGTTGCGCGGCTCGGCGCCGTCGAGGTTCATGATCTCGCGGCCGAACACACCGAGTGTGCTGGCCCAGGTGCCAGCGCCGGAGCGCGAGCCGGCCAAGACGCCGGCCACGGTGGTGTTCACCGTGGCGGCGTTGGGCGAGCCTTCCAGCTGCGATGTATTGGGGCTGTTGAAATTCGCGATGTCAGCCGACTGACAGGCGACGATGCTGGCACAGGCGGCTGCGAACAACAGAGTGCGCGCCTGGCGATGACGGAATGTGGTCATGGTCAGAAGTCCAGGCTGAAGTTGAGCCAGTAGCTACGGCTGGCGGGATACGCCGCGAGTTCGCGGTTACGCTGAATGGCGTCGGGCACACCACCCGCGCCGAAGTTCTGCGCTTCCGGATCACCACCGCGGAACTTGGTCCACCAGTACAGATTGCGTCCGCTCAACGAGAGCTTGGCGCCGCTGGCGCCGGCCCACGTCTTGGCCACCCACTTCTGCGGGATGTCCCACGTGAGCGTGACTTCGCGCAGCTTCACGTACGACGCGTCCTGATAAAAAATGCGCGTGACCTGCAGGTAGTTGGTGCGGCGGACTTCGCCGAGCTTTCGGCCCAAGGCGTCGAGCTCTTCGTAGTCGCGCGAGTTCTGGCCGAGGTCGTAGTGACGCCACGTGCCGTTCGCGAGCATACCACCCTTCTGCTGATCGAGCAGCGCGTACAACGACACGCTCTTGAAGCGGACTTCGTTGCTGAGACCCGCACTCCACAGCGGATTGCCATCGCCCATGAGCACCGGCACCACGACACGGCCGCCAGCCTGCGGCAGCGTATCGTTGCCGTACAGCTGCGTGGCCGACTTGCCCTGTTCGATGCGCACGGCGCCCGTCTGCAACGTGCCCAGCAGGAACGGCGCAACCGGAAGGCTGGTGACCTTGGAGCGGCTCGTGCCCCAATTGAGGCGCGCATTCCATCCCCACGTGGGCGTCTGAATCGGGAACGCATTGATCGAGACTTCCGCACCCGTGACCTGCATCTCGGCGCCGTTCGACGTTTCGCTGTTGAAGCCCGACGTGGGTGCCAGCGTGCGCGTGATGAGC
>CAITQY010000633.1 GCA_903894655.1 uncultured Gemmatimonadota bacterium | reverse complement strand
GCTGGTGGTGCGATCATCAAGGACAAGCTGCACTACTTCGCAGCGTTCGACCAACAGCGACAGGCCGAGCCGTATTTCGTGCTCGATCTGCGCACTGACCAAGACCAGATCGATGCCCGACTGGCCAAGGACTCGCTCACGCGCCTGATCGGCATTCTCGAATCGCGCTACGGAATGTCAAGCCGTGACGCGGTTGGCGCCTACAATCGCAGTCCGCTGGCGTCCACGGCGTTTACGCGCCTCGACTGGCGCGTGAACGATCGGCATCTGCTCACCATCCGCAACAACTTTTCGAATTGGAACAACCCGCAAAATGGCACGGCCGATCAGGGGCGTGCGCTGCTTGCGGAAGCGCGCCATAGCTTTAACTCGTTGGAAAATCAGGGCCTGCTCTCGCTGCGTTCCACACTGTCGCCGTCGGTGCAGAATGAACTCAAGGCCGCGGTGAGCTTTGCCAAGCGTGCCTGGGAGCCGAACTCGATTCTGCCGCGCGGTGAGGTCCTCATCAACTCCACGCTCCCCAATCGCACCAATGGCCAGACGACGGTGCAGTTTGGCGGGCACCGTTTCGCCCCCGAGCGGAACAAGGAGATTCAGTATCAGCTTGTGAACACCACCACGTGGCAGCGCGGCAACCAGAACATCACCTTCGGCTTCGACAACTCGCTGACCAACCTCGAGACGTATCTGTCGATCGAGACGGGCGGGCAGTACAACTTCAACAGCCTCGCCGATCTCGAGCGCGGCATCGCCAGCCGCTACCGTCGCAACGTGCCCTTGCTCGAGCCCGAGCCGACCGCTCGGCAGTGGGTGTTTGACGGCGCCGTCTTCGCCCAAACGGAGTGGCGGCCCACTCAGCGCCTGAGCACGACAGTTGGCCTGCGCTGGGACGTCACGAGCTTCCTGACGGCCGCTGGGTACAACGCCACTGCCGAACGTACGCTGGGTATCCGCACCGACAACACGCCTACGGACTGGAACAACATCCAGCCGCGGGCCGCGATGGTGTGGGATGTGACGGGCGATGGACGGAACCTCGTTCGTGCTGGCGGTGGCTTGTTCAGCGCGCAACCGCACTACTACGCGCACGTCAATCACATTCTCAACAGCGGGACGGAGCAGGCCGGCATCGATGTGCGCGGCGCGCAGGTGCCCGCGCCGGACTACATCACCTTCCGCGCGAATCCGGCCGCTATTCCGGGACTGGTCCCCGGCGTCCCCACCTCCACCCGTGTGGACTTCATCACGCCCGGCTTCGAAACGCCGAGCACGGCCAAGGTCAATGTGTCGTATCAGCGGCGCATCGGTGACCGGCTCACGCTCGGCGGGTCGTTGTTCTATGCGAACGCGTGGAACAACTACCACTACATCGACCGAAACCGCGTGGCGAAGCCGTTCTTCACGCTCGACAACGAGGGCAGCCGGCCGGTGTGGGTACCCGCCAGCACGATTGACAACGCGGGCAACGTGTTCGGATTCAACAGCTACACGACCCAGGAGATCGGGCGCGTGCTGGAGCTGGTCCCCGAAGGACGTCTGGAGCAGAAGTCAGTGGTGTTCGAGGCAGGACTGAGCCCATATCGCGATGCCTCGATCAACTTCTCGTACACGCTCAACAGCACGCGGGACAACAGCTCCTACAACTGCTGCGTCTCCACCTCCGCCACGAATACCCCCAACAGCGGTGACCCCAACGATCTGAGCCAACTGTGGGGCCAGTCGGACAACGACTTCCGCCACAAGATCGTGGCCTTCGGCTCGCTACCGACCATCGGGGGCTTTCGTGTGAGCGCGCGCTTGGTGGGTGCCAGCGGTCGTCCGTTTTCCCTGGTGACCAGTCGCGACATCAACGGTGACGGCACGCCCAACCCGAACGATCTCGCGTTCATCTTCGACCCGAACGATCCGGCTACCCCCGCCGCGATCGCGACCGGCATTCGTCAATTGATGGATAATCCGAACAGCATCATCGCCGATTACCTCAAAGACAATCTCGGCACCGTGGCCAAGCGCAACGACATCTGGAATCCGTGGCAGCAGCGTCTCGACCTGCGTATTTCCAAGACCATTCGGACGCCGCGCAACCAGTCGATGGAGCTCACGGTGGACATCTTCAACCTGCCGAATCTCCTCAACACCGAGTGGGGCGCGGTGCGCAGCGCGGGTGGCTCGCAGACACTGCTCAACGTGACCGGCTTCGATCAGGCCACCCGCCGCTACCGCTACACGGTGAACCAGAACGCCGGCGTGCTGCGCAAGACCGGAGACGGATACCAGATGCAGGCGGGATTGTCGTACAAGTTCTAATGATGTGATGGACGCGTTGGATCTTTGTCAGGCAGAGGGCGGCCGCGCGGCATACTCCGGGCGGCCGCCCTCTTGCGTCGGGGCAGAACAGCCCACGCCTCGTTCGGTGCCTTCCCAACGCGGTACCCCCTTTGTGCCGCCGACCAGCGCAGTAGACTGGCATCGCGGCAGCCTTGCTGAAAGAGCACTGCGACACCAGACTTCCCGCGGTGCCCCCTTCGTCGCCGGTGTGGCCGGTGAGGTCAGGCTGCGGGGATCACCGAGATTTCGCCTCGCGCAGGAACGCCCGATGCACCCGCAACCCCGACTCCGCATGTCTATGTTCCGTCGTGTTGGTATGACCTTCGGCATGGTGACGGCGCTTGCCGTGAGCGCCACCTCGCTGCGGGCGCAGGAGCTCAGCGATCGCCTCACGTGGCACGCCTCCCTTAACGCGGGCTACGGGCGCTCCTCCGACCTCCCGACGCTCGGTATCCCGCTCAAGGGCACCTCAGACTACCGCCTGTTCACGCTGCAGACGCGCATCAAGCTCTCCGAGAAGGACGAGTTCGTGGCGCAGTTCCTGAACCGGAAGTTCGGCGCGAGCCCGCTGGCCAGCGCGATCGGTGACCTGACCGCGCAGTGGGCCTACTTCAACCATCGCTTTACCATCGGCGACGCCACCGCGAACATCAAGGCGGGACGCACGCCGCTCCCGCGTGGCTTGCTCAACGAGGTCCGCTATATCGGTGCGGTCCTGCCGTTCTTCCGTCCGTCGATGGAGGTCTACAGCGACGCCTTCGATGCGCTCGACGGAGCGGTGGTCAGTTTCCGCAAGCCACTCGGCGATTTCTCGCTCGAGGCCCATGGATTCTTTGGCGGCAGCGATTGGCGCTCGGTGGTGACCACCAGCACCGGCCAGGATGTGCGCATCCAGCGCATGGAAAATTACTACGGCTCTCAGCTCTATCTCGACGTGCCCTTTGCGAACATCCGACTGGGCGCCCACGCCGCCCGGATGGAAGTGCGAACGGCCACGACCAAGGGCATGATGACGAACACGTTCGTGAGCGCGCAGTCGCAGTTCTCGCGATTCACGCTGCGCGCCGAACAATCCAACCTCAATGGGTTCGTGCCGTCGCGCGACAATCACCACAAGTACGTGCAGGCCATCGCGCAAGTCACCGACCGCTTTCAGCTGGCGGGAGAGCGCACCATCTCGCGCAGTCGTCTGTTTTTTACGAACCCCACGCTGCGGGCGGTGCTCCCCGCCGCGACGAGCACGGGCGCCTCTGCCATCCTCGAAGTGGCGCCGGGCACGCAGCTCAAGTTTGAGCATCACTGGCGAACCGGCTACGTATTCGACAGCAACGTCACGACCGTGCGCTCGCAGATCCCGCCCTCGGTGGTGCTCGCGCCGCCGCGCAGTACGCGCTACTGGCTTGTCAGCATCGCCACCACGTTTTGAGGAATCACGTCATGACTCGTTTTCTTTACCGCGTGGTGCTGTGTACCGGCCTCGGTGTGGCGATCCTCGCCCCGCGTGTCTCGGCCGCTCAAGGGTTCAAGGTGGTCGTGAATCCCGATGTCAATCTCGTCGACATTGGCCAGGCATCGCTCTCCAGTCTGTTCTTAAAAAAAGACCGCAAGTTTTCCACGGGCATTGAAGCGGCGCCGGTGGACTTGTCGTCTAGCGCCGCTGCCCGTGGCGCCTTCTCGAAGGCGGTGCACGGCCGTCCAACCAACGCCGTGGTGAAATACTGGGTGCAGCAGGTGTTTTCCGGCAAAGAAACGCCGCCGATCAGTAAGGACACCGACGATGCGGTGGTGGCCTACGTGAAGAGCACAGCGGGTGGCATCGGCTACGTGAGCGAAGGCGCCGCCACTCCCGGCGTGAAAGTGCTCAAGCTCAAGTAGGTCATGGCAACAGTCCTCGTGATCCAGGTACGGTCGTTCTGATGCGCGCTTTCATGAAAGGGATTGGCTTCCGGATCTGGTTTCCGCTGGCCATCGTTCTCACGGTCTCGCTCTCGGCGCTCGGTTTCTACTATCCGCAGCGTCAAGAAGAGTTGTTTCGGGCTACCACCGAGCAGCGCAACAAGGAATTGGCCCGCATCACGGGGCTCAGCATCGAGCTGGCCATCGAGCGGGAAGACTACGCATCGCTGGCCCGCACCATCGAGGTCACGACGTCGGCGAACGACTTCGAATACGTCGCGTTCGTCCAGAAGGATGAAGACGGGGTCAGTGTCTTTGCCGTGAACCCCAGCACGATCGATTCCACCGAGGTGCTGCGGCGTACACGTCCTGATTTGATGTACGAGCAAGGCGTGGTGAATACGGAGTCGCTGAAGGGATACATCGTGGTGGCGGCCTCGCGCACGCGCCTAGACGCGCAAATTGCGAAGCTCAATGTCCCGTTGTATCAGGCGCTGTTTGGGCTCGTGGTCGTGGCCTTGAGTGTGCTGGCCTACATCGTCCGATCGGTGTCGCAGCCGATGCGCAACCTCACGGTGGTGGCGAATGCGCTGCGCGACGAACGGTACGACGTGCCGATCGTCAACACGTGGCATGCCACCGAAATCGACCAGCTCACGCAGGCCTTCGGGCAGCTGCGTGACTCGTTGCAGGATTTGAAGGCGCGCAACGCCGAGTTCAGCGATGGATTGCGGCGCGCGCAGTTGGTCGCCGACGAAGCGAACCAGACGAAGAGTGCCTTCCTGGCCAACATGAGCCATGAAATCCGCACGCCGATGAACGCGGTGATCGGGCTCGCGTACCTCGCCCTCAAGACCGACCTCACCGCGAAGCAGCGCGACTACGTCGCCAAGATCCATACGGCCGGCAACTCGCTGCTCGGCATCATCAACGACATCCTCGATTTCAGCAAAATCGAAGCCGGCAAGCTCGATATCGAGTCCATCGACTTCAATCTCGAAGATGTCATGCGTGGCGTCACGACCGTCACCACGCAGAAGGCGTACGACAAGGGGCTCGAGTTCCTCGTCGACATTCCGAACACGGTGCCGATCGACCTGATCGGCGATCCGCTGCGCCTCAGTCAGGTGCTCACGAACGTCATCAACAACGCCGTGAAGTTCACCGAGCGCGGCGAAATTCACCTGAAAGCCACGCTGGTGGAACGGATCGGTGAGGAGGCCGTGCTGCGGTTTACCGTGCGCGACACCGGCCCCGGCATGACGCGCGAACAGTGCGCCAAGCTGTTCCAGCCGTTCACGCAGGCCGACATGTCCACCACGCGTAAACACGGTGGTACCGGACTCGGGCTGACCATCAGCAAGACGCTGGTCGAGATGATGGGCGGGGAGATCGGGCTCGAAAGTGAGCCGGGGGTCGGCACCACGTTCTTCTTCACGGTGCGGATTGGCATCGGCAGCGCGGCGGACCGCCGCACGATGGTGCCCGAGGCGATGCACCGGTTGCGCACGCTGGTGGTGGATGACAATTCGGTGGCGCGCGAGATCCTCACCGAGTCGCTCAGCGACCTGGTCGCCGTAGTGGACGCCGTCAGCTCTGGCGCGGAAGCCCTCGCGGCGATCCGCCAGTCCAACGCCGACGGGACGGCGCCGTACGATGTGGTGTTCATGGACTGGCGTATGCCGGGGCTGGACGGCTTGCAGACCGCGCGGCTGCTGCGCGCGGAGACCGGCCTCATGACACAGCCGGCCGTGGTCATGGTGACCGCCTTCAACGGCGAGGAAGTGAAGGAAGCCGCGGGTGCGCTGAATCTCGACGGCTTCATGGTGAAGCCGGTCAGCAAGTCGATGGTGATCGACACGTTGGTCACGCTGTTCGCCAGTGCGGCGGAAACCGGCGCCCGCCGCGCCGAGCCGTCGCACGACAGCGATATCGACCGGTGTGCCGGTGCCCGCATCCTGCTCACCGAAGACAACGAGATCAACCAGCAGATCGCCATCGAGTTGCTGGAAGGGGCGGGGGCGCTCGTCACGGTGGCGAACAACGGCCGAGAGGCCGTCAACTACCTCGACGCGAACCCCACGGCGTACGACGTGGTGTTTATGGACCTGCAGATGCCCATCATGGACGGGCATCAAGCCACGATTGCCATTCGTGACGACGCGCGCTTCGCGGCGTTGCCGATCATCGCCATGACCGCCCACGCGTCGAACGAAGAGCGCAATCGTTGCCTCGACGAAGGGATGAACGACCACATCTCCAAGCCGATCTCGCCAGCGATTCTCTTCGAGACGCTGGAGAAGTACTACGCGCCGGCGCGGGCCGCGGCGGTGCGGGCAGCCCGCGCGACGGCCGTTGCGGAGGCTATTGCCGCGGATCCTACCGTCGCGGTAGCGAGCGCACCGGCGGTTCCTCCCGCGGTCACCGAGGAGCTGCCGCGTATCGAGGGGTTGCAGGTGGACGACGGACTGGCCCGCGTGGCCGGCAACAAGAAGCTGTACCTGAAACTGCTCCGGCAGTTCGTGGTGCAGGAGGCCGACGCCGGCACGCGGATCAGCGATTGTTTGAGCAGCGGCGACCGGAGCACGGCGGAACGGCTCGCCCATACCGTGAAAGGCGTGGCCGGGTCGCTCGGCGCCGGCGCGGTGCAGGCCGCCGGCGGGGTGCTGGAAAAGGCCATCGGCGACGGCGCGGACGCGGAGCGTTGTGCACCGCTGTGCGACGCGCTGGCGCACGAACTCACCACCTTGATCGCGCGACTGGGACCGGCCTACGCGGCGGCGCCCGTCGCGGCCGTCGCGGCCCCCGCGGCCCCCTTCGATCCGGCCACGGGACGGCCCATCGTGGAGCGCATGTTGGAGCGCCTCGCGAACTTCGATGCCGATGCGGCAGACGATCTCGACACCCATCGCGACGTGTTCCGGGCGCTGCTGGGCGACGAAGGCTTCGCCACCTTCGAGGGCCACGTGCAGGGCTATGCGCTCGGCGACGCGCATGACGCGCTGGTCAACGCGATGAGCGCCTTCGCCTGAGCCGTTCCGCTCGGCGCTGACGGGCTGGCCCAGTGGCACAATCCGCCACCGGGCCCCGTCGGTCTCTGTCACGATGCTGGCCCGTGTCGTCACGTACGCTATCGCGGCGCATACGTGAGCGATAACCTTTTGTTCACGATTTTCGACTAGGGGCGCTTCTCGGCCCGCTTTCTACTCCAGTCAACACGGCCCGTTATGAAATTCCGCCAGTTCGCGCTGATCACG
>CAITQY010000632.1 GCA_903894655.1 uncultured Gemmatimonadota bacterium | reverse complement strand
CCGTGGCCGCAAAAATCGCATTGCACACAGCGGGCGCGGCAGGCGGAAGCGCCGGTTCACCCAGGCCCGTTGGCGGCGCCGACGACGGGATGAAATGCACATCGACGACCGGCGGCGCGTGGTTCATGCGCATCATCGGATACTTGTTGAAGTTCGTCTGCGCCGCTGCGCCACGCTCGATCGTGACTTTCTGGAACCAGGCGGCGCTGATGCCATCGAGCATCGAGCCCTGTACCTGCGCCTCAGCGCCGCTCAAGTTCACGATGGTGCCCGCATCAACGGCGGCGGTGAGCTTCTTGATGGTAAGTTCACCCGCCTGACTCACCGCGACATCGGCGACGATCGCCACGTACGCGTTGTTGGCGAAGCAAATGGCGAATCCCTGTCCCTCGCCACGTACACGCGGCTGTCCCCACTTCGCCTTGTCGGTGGCGAGTTTCAACACCGCCATCATCTTGTTCGCGTCAAACTTCGGTGACGATGGCACCGTGGCCAACATGTCGAGCGTAAACGCGAGGGGTTCCTTCCCGGCGGCGTGTGCGAGTTCGTCCATGAAGCTCTGCGTCGCCCACACGTTGCCGTTGTCGCCAGGCGCACGCCAATACCCGGTGGGAATGCCCCCGCGCAGTTTGCCGGAGTTTACCTGCGATCCTGGAATCGCATTGAACGGGAAACCCGTGGCGGACATCTCGCCCGGTCCACCCAGCATTTTGATATACGCGTCGTGCAGCGCAACCACGGCGCCGTTGCTATCGAGTCCGGCCGAGAAGAAGTGCCACCCGTTCGAGCGATAGTTGTCGTGCGCAAAATCCTGTTCGCGCGTCCACGTGAGTTTGATGGGGGTCCCCGCAAACTTCTGGGCAATGGCCGCTGCTTCGATGGAAAATTCGTTGCTGCCGCGTCGGCCAAATCCGCCACCCAATCGCGTGATGTGCACTTTCACATCCTTCGCCGACAGCCCCAGCCCCTTCATTACCAGCCCCTGTCCCGATGACGGAATTTGCGTGGGCGTCCACATCTCCATCACACCGTCGTGATACCACGCCGTGCAATTCTGCGGCTCGAGGGTGGCATGGGCGAGAAACGGATAGTGATACACCGCGTCAACGGCGCGCGCACCCGACGGCAGCGATGCCGGCGCGTTGGCTTTCGCCAGCGCAACCGCTTGCTCGGCCATCTCAACGCTACGCTGCGCAACCTGCGGCCCTTCGTTCCACTGCACCTTCAGCGCCTTGGTGGCGCTAAACGCATTCCACGTGGAATCGGCCACCACCGCCACCCCCGACGGAAGACCCGCGATGCCATTCAGCACGAAGGCATCGCGCACGCCGGGCTTAGCCTTCACGACATCGAGGTTCGCACTCACCACCTCACCGCCGAACACCGGACACTTGGTGTACGTCGCGTAGAGCATGCCCGGCAGCGTGACATCGATGCCAAAGAGCGGCGCACCCTTCACGATTTTACGATTGTCAACGCCCGGGATCCGGGTGCCGAGCAGTGTGAAGGTGCTCGGATCTTTCAGCGTCACGTTGGCGGGGGTCGGCAGCTGCGCGGCCTTGGTCGCGAGTGAACCATAGGTGGCCGTTCGCTTCGACGCCGCGTGTGTCACGATACCATCTGCGGTGGTGCACTCGCTCACGTTCACCTTCCATTCCAGCGCCGCGGCCTCCACGAGTACGGCCCGTGCGGCCGCGCCGGCGCGTCGCATCGCGGTGTAGTTCGCCACCGTCGATCCGCTGCCGACGCTGAATTGCCGACCATACGCCGGATTCAGATCGCCTTGCACGACGGCCACCTGCTCCCACTTCACATCGAGTTCTTCGGCGATGATCATGGGCAGCGACGTTTTGATGCCTTGACCCATCTCCGAATTCGGCGCGATCAGGGTCACCACGCCGCTCGGGGCGATACTGACAAACACGTTCGGTGCAAAGTCGGCGATGGGCGCGAGCCCGGTCGGCGCCGCCGCCGCGGCGAGATGCGCTGGCGTGTCGAAACCGCTCGCAACCAGCAACCCACCGCCGGCCAGCGCACTGATCTTGATGAACTGGCGTCGATCCATCGCCGACGCGCCGGAATTCGGGTTGTGTGTCATTCGCGCGTCCCGTTCGCTGGAGTGGCGGCCGCGGCCAACTCGGCGGCGCGCTTGACGCCGGCACGAATGCGCGTGTAGGACGCGCAGCGGCACAGATTTCTCGCCATCGCCGTGTCGATCTCAGCGTCGGTGGGATGCGGAGTGGTTTTCAGTAACGCGGAGGCCGCGAGGATCTGTCCGCCTTGACAGTACCCACACTGCGGGACATCGAGCTCGCACCAGGCATCTTGCAGTGCGCGCGCCT
>CAITQY010000631.1 GCA_903894655.1 uncultured Gemmatimonadota bacterium | reverse complement strand
CGTCCCAGCCGCCCCGTCCGCCATAGTTGCACCAAGCGATCATCGCGAGGCAGCACGGCACCGTTTACACGGCGGGCTGCCCCGCCAGCCACGTCACGTAGCGCTCGATCCCCGTGGCCACGTCGGCAAAGCGATGATCGCAGCCGGTGCGGCGCAGTTGCGTGAGATCGGCCTGCGTGAAGCACTGATACTTGCCTTTCAGCGCGTCGGGGAAGTCGATGTACTCGAGCAATCCCTGCGCGATCAGGTCGGCAATAGGCAGCGCCGCCTCACCGCGCAGCGCGCGCACGGCATTCACCGTCGACACCGCGACGTCGTTGAACGGCTGCGCGCGACCGGTGCCGAGGTTGACGATGCCGCTCTGGTCGGGATGCTGGAGAAACCACAGGTTCACCGCGACCACGTCGTTCACGAACACGAAGTCGCGCGACTGTTCACCGGGCGCATAGCCGCCGTACTCGCCGAACAGGCGGACCTTGCCCGTGTCGCGGAACTGATTGAAGTGGTGGAACGCGACCGAGGCCATGCGGGCTTTGTGCTGCTCGCGCGGGCCGTACACGTTGAAGTAGCGGAAGCCCACCACCTGCGATGTGGCTGATGGCAGCAGCCGACGCACGACGTTGTCGAAGAGCAGCTTGGAGTAGCCGTACACATTGAGTGGCTGCTCGAACTCGGGCTCCTCGCGGAAGGAGGCACTGCCGCCGTAGGTCGCAGCGGAGGAGGCGTACAGCAGGCGCGTCCCCTGTGCCTGACAGGCGTCGAGCAGATCCTTCGAGTGGCGATAATTGTTGTCGAGCATGAAGCGGCCGTTGTGCTCCATGGTGTCGGAGCAGGCGCCTTCATGCAGCACGGCGTCTACTTTGCCGAATTCGCCGCGCGCGAAGCGCTGGTAGAAGTCGGACTTATCGAAGTAGTCGCTGATCTGGGCGCCGGCCAGGTTCCGGTACTTCTGGCCGTCGGTCAGGTCGTCTACGGCGATCACGTCATCGATGCCGATCGCGTTCAGTCCATGCACGAGGTTGCTGCCGACCATGCCGGCGGCGCCTGTGACGACAACTTTCATCTTGACGGAAATCCTTCGCGGAGTGGAGTCGGCGAGCTGGTGGCCTGATCCTACAAGATGGACACCGCAGCGTGGCCACGCGACTCACGGCTCCGTGCGCGTCGACATGGCTGGCGCGCCGTCGTCCGGCTTTCGCTTTACAGTGAAAAGTACTTGACATACGTGTCGATCGTTTCGATTTTTCGTCGTATGGCTGCGTCGTCGTCGGAACCCCCCGCCCTGCATGACCGGGCGTTGCAAGACTTGTCGTTCATCCGGCGCACCATGGAGGGGGCGGCGTCGTTCACCGACGTGCCCGGCTGGGGGCTCGTCGCGGTCGGCGCCTCGGCGCTGGTGGCGGCGCCGGTCGCCCACGGCCAACCGGACTCCGAACGCTGGCTCACCGTGTGGTTGCTGGCGGCGGCCATCGCGGCGTCGATCGGTGGCGCCGCGATGTACGCCAAGATGCGGAAACGGGTCGGTGACGGCGGCACGCGCCTGCTGACTGTTCCCGCTCGGAAATTCCTGTTCAGCTTTTGGCCGGCGATCCTGGCCGGTGCCGTGCTCACCTTTGCGCTGGTCGACCTCTCCGTGCCGGGCATCCCGCCGCCGCTCACTGCCCGGGTGCTCCCTGGCCTGTGGCTGCTGCTGTACGGCATGGGCGTGACCACGGCCGGTACGTTCTCGATCCGCGCCGTGCCGCTGATGGGATTCGGTTTCATCGCCCTGGGCGTGCTCGCGCTCTTCGTGCCCGCACTCAACGGCGACCTCATGATGGCGCTGGGCTTTGGCGTGCTGCATCTCCTGTTCGGCGTCCGCATTGCGCGGCGGCACGGTGGATAAGCGCGATGGCAGTGCCGCGCGCGCCCGGCGTGCCGCGTCCGGCGACCTCCCACGCCGCGAGGGAACGCCCTTGAAAGCCGTTGACGGCGACGCGTTGACGCCGATGGCGCTCGATCGTCTCATCCACGAGCGGGTCCGCCTGGCGATCGTGAGTGCGTTGGCCGTGCATGAGTCGCTCACGTTCAACGAACTCAAGGCCCTCCTTGAGACGTCGGACGGCAATGTGTCGGTGCATGCGCGCAAGCTCGAAGACGCCGGCTACATCACGTGCACGAAAGGCTTTGACGGGCGCATCCCGCGCACCGAGTACCAACTCGCGACCGCCGGTCGCGCCGCGCTCGAGCGGTATCTGTCGCATATGGAAGCGCTGATCAAGCGCGTGGGAGGCGCATGACGCGTGTACCGCAACATCTGGCGTTGATCATGGACGGCAACGGCCGGTGGGCCACCGGCAAAGGCCGTCCCCGCTGGATGGGTCACGCGCGTGGCGCGCATACGGCGCGCGAAGTCGTGTCCTACTGCGCGCAGCGCGGCGTGGAGCAGCTCACGCTGTACGCTTTCTCCAGTGACAACTGGAAGCGCCCGGCGGACGAAGTGGGCTTTCTGTTCGACCTCTTCGCGTCGCATCTCGAGCGCCAGCTGGACAAGCTGCTCAAGCACGGCATCCGCCTGTCGGTAATCGGCCGACGCGATCGGCTGCCGCGCGGATTATGTGACGCGATTGAAGCGACCGAAGCGCGCACGGCCCATGGACAGCGTATGCATCTGCGGGTCGCGGTAGACTATTCGAGCCGCACGGCCATGCAGGAGGCCTTCACGATGGGCGAAGGCCGTGGCGAAGGGCGTAGTGACGTGCGCAGTGACGTGCTGCCTAACGCGAACATCCTACCGCCGGTGGACTTGGTGCTGCGCACCGGCGGTGAACGACGGCTGTCGGACTTTTTGCTCTGGGAAAGCGCCTACGCCGAACTGGCCTTTCTCGACGTGAACTTTCCCGATCTCTCCACCGCCGATCTCGACGCGGTGTTTGCGGACTACGCCAAGCGGGAACGGCGGTATGGTGCCGTCCCCGCGCCGGCGGAGGTCAGCGCTCCGACGACCCCAGCGATTTTGGCGCCCCGCTAATCACCTCGGGCAACGCCGCCGCCACCGCGCGCATTTCGTCGGGCGTGCCGAGCGAGATGCGCACCCAGTCGGTGTACGGCGGGAACGCGCGGCCGATCATGAAGCCCTTCGCCAGCATCGCCTTCTGTACCTGCTCCACCGGCATGCCGGCGTGGAAGAACACGAAGTTGGTCTGCGAATCGGTCATCTTGCGGCCCATCTTCGCGATCGCCGTCTTCATGATCTCGCGGCTTTCGAGGTTGCGCTGCTTGCACATGGCCTGAAACGCGGTGTCCTGAATCGACGCCGCGGCACCGAGGGCACCGAATACGCCGGGAGCGCTCGTGCTGAGCGGTTGCAGGCGCGCAATGATGTCGGGGCGCGCGATCACGAAGGCCGTGCGCAGTCCGGCGAGCCCATGAATCTTGGAGCCGGTGCGCGAGATGATCACGTTCTCGCCCTTCTTGACCATGTCCACCAGCGACGAGTACGACGGGTCGGTCACGAAATCATGATAGGCTTCGTCGACCAGCACCATCGAGCGGCGCGACGCGTTGCTCACGAAGGTGCGCAACCTGACGTTGTCGGTGACGTTCGCCGTGGGGTTGTTCGGATTGCACACGAACACGAGATCAACCGCCTGCGTGAGACGGCGATCCATGGTGTCGAGATCGTGCGTGAGGTCGGCCGCCAGCGGCACTTTGTGCACCTTGATGCCCAGCGACTCGGCGTAACGCGGCAGTCCTTCGTACGTGGGCCAGGCGGTGAGCACTTCGCCCTTCGACGCGTAGGCCAGCGACACGATGCTGAGCAGCTCGCTCGAACCGGCCACGATCATGATGTGATCGGCCGGCACGCCTACGGAATCGGCGTACACCTGCTTGAGATTCGTGAGCGACGGTGCGCCGTACCAGGAGTGCTGCTTCCAGCCGTCTTCAATCGCCTTGCGGGCACTCGGTGCCATGCCGTACGGGTTCTCGTTCGAGGCAAGACGGACGGGCCCCTCAGCGCGACGGGCGGCTGCCACCATCTGCTCGTGCGCCGCGAAGCCGGCCGCCGTGGTCTGGCCATCGACGACGTGCAGGGCGTCGCTTTCGAGCGCCGGCAGGAGTGACGGCGTGAGCGATCCGGTGGCCAAGGCTCCACCGGCCACAAGACCCGAGGATTTGAGCCACTGGCGGCGGGAGAGCGGCGATGGCGTGAACGGCGTCATGGGGCAGGTCCTCGAGGTGTGGGGTGCAGCAAACGCAACGGAGACTCCACGGGGCCGGACAGAGGCGGACACGCTCCGGGCCAACCACGCCATATTGTACGACATTCCGGGCGCTTCCGCTTGGCCGGGGGCCGATCGGTCCCGGCTGGTCCTCACCCTCAGGCAGATGGAGCGTCGGGATGCACTCGCAGTGGGCACGGCAGTGGGCACGGCAGTGGACACGCCCTTTCGTGGTTCTGGCCAGCACGCTGCTGGCCCTGACATCGGCGTGCACCGCCGGCGCCCGTGGCACCTCGGCACCTCCCACCACGCCGGCGAAACGCCCCAACCTCGTTTTCATCCTGCTCGACGATGTCCGATACGACGACATGGTCGACCACCCCTTCGTGGACCTGCCGAACCTCAAGCGACTGGCCACCGAGGGTGCCTCGTTCCGCCGCTTCTTCACCTCGGCGCCCCTCTGCTCGCCGAGCCGGGCCGTGTTCATGACGGGGCAGTACCCCTTCCACAACGGCATCGTCGACAATGGCGAGCGCGGGGAGCTCAGTCATCAGATCGTCACCTTCCCGAAGCTGTTGCAGGACGCCGGCTACCACACCGGCTTCTTCGGAAAGTGG
>CAITQY010000630.1 GCA_903894655.1 uncultured Gemmatimonadota bacterium | reverse complement strand
TCTCGCCGATTCCGGGTCGTGCGCTGTGGCTCAACGCCGATGCTGCGGCCGTGATCAGTCATGCGGTCACAATCACCGACGTCGCGCCGGACTACGCACCGCGCGGTGTGTCGCTGATTGCCGCGAGTGCGGTGGGCGACGCAGCCGATCGGTCCGATGCCGAGCTGGAATCGGCCGCCCGTCGCGAGCTGGCCGCGATGGCCATCGCCGCCGGCGATGCCGGCGCCGAAATGAAAACCGCCGCGCTGTCGCGTGTGGCCATCTGGCGGGTGCCGTATGCCCAGTTCGCCCAGCCACCCGGTTGGCGGGAACACCGTCCAACGATCGCGTGTGGTATCCCCGGGCTCTGGCGTGCCAGTGAAGTGTTGCACTCCAGTTCACTCGAAGGTGCGGCGCGCGGCGGGCAGGATGCCGCGCGGGCCGTGCTGCAGCCTCACTGACCTCGCGCACTCTGTTTGTGCGCTCTTTTACTGTCCGTGCCGCCGCGCTGATTGGCGCCCTTGCTGTTGGTGCCACGACGCTCTCCGCGCAGACGCTGCGCGAGCAGACGCTGCGGCGGGCGATTCCATTCGCGTCTGCAGTCGGGCGCTGAGGGCGGGTCACGGACCGTGTAGTAATCCGCGGACATTCGTGTACATCCGCGGTCAGGCGGTTGTGTGCAAAGGTGCACCAAACAGCCTGACCGCGAATTGCACGGATGACCGCGGATGAGGGTTACTCTAAGTCAGCTGACTCCGAGCAATCCGGCGACTTCCGCCAACCGCTGCACGGTGACCACCGCACCCGCTGCCCGCAGGCGTTCCGCCGACACAATCTCGGCGTACCCGATCACCGTCATACCGGCGGCGGTCGCCCCCTGCACGCCGAGCGGACTGTCTTCAACGACGATCGTGCGCGCCGGATCGAAGCCGAGGGAATGCGCGGCGTGAAGGAACAGATCGGGGGCGGGCTTGGGCTTGCCCACATCGACGGCGGAGAAGCGCTTGCCGTCGAAGCGATCGAGCAACCCGGTTTTGCCGAGCGTGGTGCGCATTTTCTCGTGCTCACCGTTCGAGGCGACGCCGTAGTGCATACCGGCGGCATCGAGCGTATCGAGCAGCGTCACGATGCCGGCCACCGGCTCGAGATCGCGCTGCAATGCGACCGTGACGTTCGCCGTGAAGCGCGCCAGCAAGTCATCGGGCGGCGCGTGGCCCATCATCTCGGTGACGATGTCGACGCAGCGCGGCATCGAGTTGCCCATGAAAATGTCAAGCGATCGCTCCATCGTCATGGGCAAGCCGATTTCGGTAAGCAGCAGTGCCCACGTGCCGTTCGAAATGCGTTCGCTGTCCACCAGCACGCCATCGCAATCGAAGATCACGCCGTCAATGGCACCACCGACGGCGTGGCGGAGCACCTCAGCGGCGGGTGACTTCATTGGCCGAGCGACGGCTCAGCAGCTGCGAGACTGGCGCGGGCTTGCGCGAGCTGACGTTGCACGGCGTCGGGGCCCGTGCCACCATCGATGTTGCGGGCGGCGAGTGATGCATCCACGCCAAGGGCATCGCGCGCGTCGGTGCCGAACAGCGCGTGCGCAGCGGTGAATGCCGCGACGGGTAGCTGGTCGAGTTCGATGCCGCCTTCTTCGGCCTGACGCACCAGCGCACCCACGGCGCCGTGTGCCTCGCGGAACGTGGCGCCCTTCTTCACCAGATAGTCGGCCAGGTCGGTGGCCATCATCGCGCTCGAACAGGCAGCGCGCATGCGCGCCTTCTCGAACCGCAGTTCAGCAATCGCGCCGGCCATCGAGGGCAGTACCAGCAACAGCAAGTCGACGGCGTTGAAGAGCGCACGCTTGTCGTCTTGTAAATCTTTGCTGTAGCCACTGGGCAGGCCCTTGATGGTGCCCAGAATCGATACCAGGTCACCGAGCACGCGCGCACCCGAACCGCGGGCCAATTCGAACACATCCGGGTTCCGCTTCTGCGGCATCATGCTGCTGCCGGTCGAGAAGCCGTCGCCGAACTTCACGAAGCCGAACTCGCTCGTGCCATAGAGAATCATGTCCTCGGCCAAGCGCGAGCAGTGGGCTGCGGTCATGGCGCAGGCGAATAGCGTTTCGGCCACGAAATCACGATCGCCGGTGGCGTCGATGCTGTTGGCGGAGACGGCGTGGAAGCCGAGCGATTCCTTGAGCAGCGCACGCGACACAGGGAACGCCGACCCCGCAATCGCGCCCGAGCCCAACGGCATCACCGATGTGCCGCGCTCGGCGTTGGCGAAGCGCGTGCGATCGCGCGACAGCGGCCAGAAGTGCGCCAGGAGCCAATGCGTGCCACTGACGGGCTGGGCGCGCTGCAGGTGCGTGTAGGCCGGTAGCACTGCGTCGGTGAGCGTCTCGGCCTGCATCAGCAGCGACTGCTGCAGCTCGGCGATCGCCGCATCCACCCGATGGCAGGCGTCGATCGTCCACAGACGCGACGCCGTGGCCACCTGATCGTTGCGCGAGCGGCCGGTGTGCAGCTTGGAGGCGACCGTGCCGGCGTCCTCGTGCAGGAGCCGGTCGATCATGGTGT
>CAITQY010000629.1 GCA_903894655.1 uncultured Gemmatimonadota bacterium | reverse complement strand
TTCCGCGCACTCGATGACCACCGACAACCAGAGGCGCAGTTCGCACAGCCAGACGGCGACCGGATTGCGATCCACGCCGAAGACGCAGTGCGTGAGGATCTGTCGTCGGATGCGATGCGTGTCGGGCGTGGCGGGCGCGCCCGTGGCAAGTTGTACGCGTCGGTGGATGGTGCTGAGGCGCTCGAGCGTATGCACCAGAAAGGCCCCTGATCCGCAGGCGGGGTCGAGCAGGCGCAGCTGGTGCAGCGCGTTATGCGTGGCGGGAGCAAGCAGGAGCGGCGCATTCGTGTCATCGAGCGCATCGGGAGGGAGGTCGGGGAGGGTGGTGAACACGGCGTCGCGGACGACTTGGTCCACGAGGGCGGGGGGGGTGTAGAACGAGCCCGAGCGCCGGCGTTCATCGGTGGCCATGAGCGATTCGAAGGCGCGCCCGAGCATTTCCGGATCAACGGCCGCTTCCGACCAGCTGGCGGAGTCCTCGTGCGCGGTGAAGCGATGCCGGTCGAGCACCGATCCGACCAGATGGGCGATGGCATCATCGCTGAAGCGCAGCGTGCGGTGGCGCTTCTCAAGTGGCGTCGGGGAGAACAGCCCGCCGTTGAGAAACGGCACGGCGCCGAACCGCCGGGCTGCCGGTGCGCGGTCGCGGCGCGGGGTGTTCAGTGTGCCGAAGAACAAGGGACGCAGCAGTCGCTGATGCAGCTGACCGCCTGCTTCGAGCTGCGTGGTGGTGTGATGCAGCAGAAAATCGAGGCGATGGTCGAGCCATCCCTTGGCTTCCAGAAACGCTAGAAACAAACACCGACTGGTGCACAGCAGCGCGAGCTCGCGTCGTTCGGCGGGGAGCGCGCTCTGTGCCGTCGGTCCCGATACGTCGGTGGCGAGCGTGCTCACGGCACGCTCTAAAATGCCGTAAAAGCGAGTGGACAACGCTTCGCGTCGCAGAATGTCGGTGAAGCGCGCATGACGCAGCAGCGCGTCCGGCTCCGACACGGCGGCGAGCGTGCGCAACGTGTCGGCGTCGGAGTCGACCACGCGCGTGCGATCGATCCGAAGGGCGGCCACCCGCGCCCCGCTGCTGTGCGCGCACACCGTGGCGATGCACAGCGTGCGCCGGCGCGCGTCGAGCGTGATAAGGCACCAGTGTCGGGCCGGGGCCTGCTGCAGCATCGTGGCCGCGAGCCGCTTCGTGAGTTCGCGCGGATCGGCGGCGCCGGCGAGATCGGTGGGAGGCGCCAGTTCGGCGCAGAGCCATCGCAACGGGCCCACACCACGCATCAGCTCGGCGCTGGTGGTGAGCGCGTCGATGTGCAATCGTTCCCGCGCGTCGGCGTCGAGCGCGGTGGGTGTCGCGGTGAAGCCCAGAGCGTGGGCGATCGGGCGCAGCGACTGGCGGGAGTCGGCTTGCGCCAGGAGTTGGGCGGCGGCGCGGAGTGTGAGCACGCCGCCACAGTGGGATCATCGGCGCGACGGTGTGTCACCAGAAGTGCGCCACCAGTGTCTTCGCAGCGCGTGGCAGTCGGCGTGGCTATCTTGGATATCGGGGGTATCGCCGCCGCGCGCGACCCGTCTCCCTTCTTCCTCATCGCACGTCTTCCCATGCCCGTCTGCTGGCTTAACGGATCGTTCGTCGCGGAACAGGACGCACACGTCTCCATCTTCGATCGCGGCCTGCTGTTCGGCGACGGCGTGTACGAAGTCGCGGCCGTGCTCAATGGCACACTGCTCGACGCCGACCGGCATCTCGTGCGACTGGGGCGCTCGTTGGCCGCGATCGGTATCCCGAACCGGCAGCCGGCGGCCGAGTGGCTCGGAGTCATGCAGCAGCTGGCCACCGACAACGGCGTCGACGAAGGACTCGTGTACCTGCAGGTCACGCGCGGCGTCGCCGAGCGTGATTTTCCGTTCCCGGCCACGGTGACGCCCACGATGTTCGCGTACGCGCGCCCGAAGCTGTTGCGGGCTGATCCGAACGCCTCGGGCGTGCGACTGCTGGTGGTGCCGGATATGCGCTGGAACCGGTGTGACATCAAGAGCACCAGCATGCTGGCGCAAGTGCTGGCCAAGCAGGCGGCGCGCGCCGGTGGGGCCTTCGAAGCCATGATGCACGAAGACGGTCTCGTGACTGAAGGCGGTTCCAGTAACCTGTGGATCGTGACTGACGGCGTGGTGCAGACGCGGCCGCTCTCGAGCGACATTCTGGCGGGCATCACGCGCGACGTGGTCCTCGAACTGGCGCATGCCGCCGGCGTACCCGTACGCGAGCGGGCCTTCACCGTCGAGCAGGCGAAGGCGGCCGACGAGTGTTTCATGAGCAGCGCCACCAGCTTCATCCTGCCGGTCACCACGATCGACGAGCACACCGTGGGTCGCGGCGAGTGTGGCCCCGTCACGCAGCGCTTGCGCGCGGCCTATGTTGAGCGCGCGGAGCGGCTCACGCAGTAGCGTACGCGCTACGGGGTACGCGCTATTGCGATACGTACCCGCGGTCTTTCCACCGCACGTTGTTGCCGCGCGCGATCGCCGACACGCAGATCGCCAGCACGATCGCCCCGCCCAGCGGGGCGAGCAGCGCGCGGCGAATCGGATCACCATTGAGCCGGTTCGCCGCCGCGAATGACGTCAGGATCGCTGTGCTCGCAGCGGCGCTCCACAGCAGCAGCCCCGTGCTCACCGCGCCGCCCAGCAGCATGGCCGCCACGCACGCTGCCAGCGCCATGAAGGGCAACAGCACGCCGAGGGGAAACGCCAGCAGGAAGAGGGGGTAGAGTCGCTGACCGACGGCGCCCCACCACATCGCGTGGCGTCCACCGGCGTACATATTCTTGCCCCAGCCTTTCATCAGGCTGTCCAAGCCGTCGTACATCCGCGTGCTCAGCTGGCCGATCCCCAGCGCCAGCGACACGCGGTCGCCACGCGCCTGAATCGCCTGCGCCATCATCACATCTTCCACCACGTACCCACGCACCGGCTCATGGCCGCCGATGGCGTCGTACACGCGCCGCGACATCATGAAGCATTGGCCGTTGGCTACCACGTCGCG
>CAITQY010000628.1 GCA_903894655.1 uncultured Gemmatimonadota bacterium | reverse complement strand
TCACGCACCACGAACAATCCCGCTTCGATCAGACGCGCGTCATCGGCGCCAAGGGAGTGCAAGTACCGGCGCAGCGCCTGGAGATCACGCGGAGCGAAGCCCAGTCCGAAGCGTTCCCACGCGGCCCCATCAAGCTGGCGCTGCTGCAGGTACGCGCGCGCGTCGCGTCCCGTCGCCTCCTCGGTGAGCTGGCGCTGAAACCATTCGGCTGCGGCTGCGAGCACCTCGTGGTTCGGCGCATTCGGATCGGGTGCCTGCGCGCGCATAGGCACGTCGATCACCTCGATCCCGACGCGTTCGCCGATCATCTTGACGGCGGAAGGCCAGTCGAGGCCGAGTCGCTTCCGTACGAACGAAAAGACATCCCCACTTTCGTGACAGACGAAGCAGTGATAGCTCCCGCGCTTCGGCGAGACCGAGAAGTTCGGATTCGTGCCGCCATGGAACGGGCACGGTCCGCGATAGTCACCACCGGCGCGTTTGAGGGGGACGAACTCGCTGATGATTTGCACGACGTCCGCGGCCGTGCGCACCCGCTCGATGATCTCGTCGGAAATCACGTGAACTCCGCCACCGTGACGCCGGCCCCGCCTTCGTTCCACGCGCCAAGCCGGAAGCCGGCCACCCGCGTGTCCTTCTTGAGCATCTCACCGACACGGGACCGCAACGCGCCGGTTCCCTTGCCGTGAATGATGCGCAACTCGCGCATGTCCGACCGCACCGCGGCATCGAGCGCCTGAAGCACCTGGTCGTCGACTTCGTCCACGCGGAGCCCGCGCACATCGACTTCACGAAGCGGATCGGCCTCCGGGATGCTACCAGCGTACGTGACTTTCACGGCCGGTGGCGGCGGTGCGGATGAACGCGTCAGCGTCGACAACGGTACGGTCACCGTGAGTGATCCGACCACCACGCGGGCTTCCTTGCCGCGCACGGAAAGTACCTGTCCACTCTTGTTGTCGAGCGTGCCAACCAGCACGCGATCGCCCTCGGCCAGCGGTGCAAGCGCCTTCTGTGGCGTGCCGGCCTTCGGCGTCGCCACCTCGACGGCCGCACGGACTTGCGTGCGCACTTTCTCGCGTGCGGCGCGCTGCTCCACCGCCTCGGCGGCGAGTCCCTGCGCGGCGGCCGCTTCCTCAACGGCGCGCCGTGCCGCGCGCGCGGACGCCTCGAGCGCGTCCGCCTGTTCGCCGGCCTTGGCACGGATCTCGGCAATCGCGCGCTCGACCTGCCCGCGCGCCTCGAGTAGATATTTACGCGCCTCCTGCCGAGCCGCTTTCTCCGCTTCACGTTCGCGCTCGCGCACCTTGAGCTCGCGATCCGTGACGGTCGCGAGGCGCGCGCGCAACTTCTCCTGCTCGCGATCCATCACTTGCTCGCGTGCGCCGAGCACGCCTTCCCGCGCCTCGACGTCGGACAACAAAACCGCGAGGTCGCGTTCCCCGTGCGGCAGGCGCTCTTCGGCGCGGACGATGATGTCCTCCGGCAACTGGAGGCGACGCGCGATACTCAGGCCATAGCTTCGCCCCGGAATACCCTTGAGCAACCGATACGTCGGCGCCAGCTGCACGGCGTCGAACTGGAGCGACGCATTCACGACGCCGTCCACTTCTGTGGCCAGCAGTTTGAGCTGTCCAAGATGCGTCGTCGCGATCGTCGTGGCCGAACGACGCGTCAGCGTTTCCAAAATGGACCCGCCGAGCGCCGCTCCTTCCGCAGGATCAGTACCCGAGCCGAGTTCGTCGATGAGCACCAGCGAGTCGGGGGTCGCCGAGCGCAGAATCTCCCCGAGGTTCTTGAGGTGCGCACTGAACGTCGACAGACTGGCTTCGATGCTCTGTTCGTCACCGACGTCAGCGAAGACGTCATCGAACACCGGCAGCCGGCTCGTCGCACCAACGGGCACGGGCACGCCCGACTGGGCTAGCGCGCTCAGCAGGCCAATCGCTTTGAGCAGGACGGTCTTACCGCCGGTGTTCGGGCCGGAGACCAGCAGCGTGCGCTCTTGCTCGAAGAGCGTGAGATCGAACGAGACAACCGGTGTGCCGCGAGAGAGCAGTAGCGGATGACGGCCGTCGACAATCGCCAATCCCTCGGCGGGCGTGCAGAACGCCAACGGCGCACAGCTGGCCTCGATCGCGTACCGCGCGCGAGCGTAGAGCGCGTCAAGCGCGACCAGGGCATTGAACGCGGCGATCAGCTGATCGTGATACGGATGCAGCTGCTCGGTGAGCTCGCGCAGGACACGCTCGACCTCACGCTGCTCCTCGATTTCGAGTTCACGTACGCGATTGCCGAATTCCACGGCGGCGGGCGGCTCCACGAAGATCGTGGCGCCGGTTCCGGAACTGTCGTGCACGATGCCGCCCACATAGCCGCGGGCTTCTCGGCGCATGGGCATGACCCAGCGACCGTTTCGCATCGTGACCGACAGGTCGCTGACCTGATGATGTGATTCGAGCTTGGCCATCTCGCGCTCGAGCAAGCGCACGAGCTCACCCTCAGCCTGCCGGAGTTCCCGCCGTACGCGACGGAGGGCTGGAGAGGCGTCGTCGCGCACCGTCCCATCGTCGGAAATCGCGCGTGCAATCGCCTCTTCGAGCGACCGGAGATCGATGAGCTGCTCGAGGTACGCCTGCAGATATGCAACGGTGATGCGCGGACGGCGCGGATCGCGGAGGGCATCACGGACGCGTCGCGAGGAACGGATCAGCGTGGCGCCTTGCAGGAGCTCGAGCGCCGTCCAGGTGAGTCCTGCGATGCGCAACCGACGCAACGCCTCACCGATTTCCGGGATGGGCTCGGTGGGCCAAGTGAGGTCCGATGCAACGAGCGCGCGCATGGCGCCCACGCGTGCATGCTCGGCCTCGATCCATTCCCG
>CAITQY010000627.1 GCA_903894655.1 uncultured Gemmatimonadota bacterium | reverse complement strand
GTGGCCGGATCGTAGCCGAGAATGGAGAAGGTCGCGACGGGAGGCCAGGGCAGTGGGGGCATCGTCGAGAACCCCGGCGATTGCGCCCGGGCCGGGCTCGCCAACGCGAGGAGCCCGACGGCGAGCGCGATAGTACGGACGGAGGACGGGAGAGCGCGCATAGCGGCGAATTGGCGAAGGTGACTGAGCGGTCGGCCCCAACAGACCGCCGTAAATGTGCACCAAAGTCGCCCCGCATGAGCGCTCATGCCCTGTGTTGCGTAGTCTCCCTGCAGCAGGCGGTCCACATTCTTGAGGAGATAGCCCATGGTCGGCAGGATGCAGCAATGGCGTGCGGCGGTGGCGATGGTTGCGGTGGCGATGGTCGCCGTGGCCCTGCCAGCCGAGGGGCAGGGCGCGACGGGTGCGGCCGCCCAGCAGATCGACGCGGCGTATACCGCGAAGATCAAGGAGTTCCTGCAGGACCCGCGGATCACGACCGAATTGGTCGATCACCTGCCGTCGTCGGCCACGGTGCCGACGCCGCTCAAATTTCACGGCCGCATTGTGGGCACGCCCGGCGAGCTCACCTACGCGAAAGATATTCATCGCTACTTCGACGCGCTGGCCAAGTCGTCGCCGCGCGCCAAGTACTGGACGATCGGCAAGACCGAGGAAGGACGCGACATGGTGGTGCTGGCGATCGCCGACTCGGCCACGATCGCCTCGCTCGACAAGTTCAAGGGCGACATCGCGGCGCTGAGTGACCCGCGCAAGACGAGCGAAGCCGAGGCGCGGCGGCTGATCGGCACCACGAAGCCGATGTACTGGCTCACCAGCGGCATTCACTCGCCGGAGACCGGCGGTCCGGAAATGCTGCAGGAGCTGGCGTATCGTCTCATCGTGGAAGAGACGCCGTTCATCCAGCAGATCCGCAACAATATCATCACGTTCATCACGCCCGTGATCGAAGTGGACGGCCGTGAGAAGCAGGTGGATACGTACTACTACAACAAGAAGCTGCCGCCGGGCGCGGCGCGGTTGCCGCTGATGTACTGGGGCAAGTACGTGGCGCACGACAACAATCGCGACGGCATGGGCCAGTTCCTGTCGCTCACGAAGAACGTGAACGACTTCTTCCTGCAGTGGAAGCCGCAGGTGATGCATGATCTGCACGAGTCAGTCACGTATCTGTACTCGAGCACCGGCACGGGCCCGTACAACGATGCCATCGATCCGATCACGGTCACGGAGTGGTGGATGATGGCGCAGGTGGACGTGCAGGAGATGGCGAAGCGCGGCGTGCCGGGTGTGTGGACGTACGGCTTCTACGACGGCTGGACGCCCAACTACATGTTCTTCGCGGCGCACACGAAGAACGCTATCGGCCGCTTCTACGAAGTGCAGAGCTACGGCCCGGACAACTACGAAGTGCGTCCGCCCGCCACCACCACGAGCCGTGAGTGGTTCCGTCCGAATCCGCCACTGCCATACATCAAATGGGGCCCGCGCAACAACACCAACATCAGATCG
>CAITQY010000626.1 GCA_903894655.1 uncultured Gemmatimonadota bacterium | reverse complement strand
CTGACCGGCACGCGCAACAAGGAGGAGCAGCAGGGTTTCCTCCGCCGCAAGCAGGTCGCGACCGCACAGGCTAAGGCGGTCGAGGCCATTGCCGGCGCACCCTACTCCATCCGCGGCAAAGCGGTTTTCTGTAACGCCGGCTGCGTGCTGACGCAGCAAGACCTCATCCGGCTCCTCGGCGAAATGGCGAAGTAACCCGCACCCACCATGAGCAAGATCGAAATCAACATCGTGGCCGGCGCGATGCAGAAACACGCCATCGCCCCCGAGGTGATGCGGGCAATCCTCGAAGACCTCAACCGCGAGGCCGAGGGCGAAGACACGGGCGAGCTGAAACCGCCTCACGTAAAGAAGCAGTTCGTCATCGTCATCAGCGACCCCGAGAACCGCCTCCCGAAAACGGACTTCGTGGGCTGGGTCGTGCAGATTCCCGACAGCGAATCGCCCAGCACCACCGTGGAACGGATCGTCAGGACCGCGCACGATTTCAACAGCAGCAAACGCGGGCGTCTGCTCCCGGTGCAGACCGTGGGCGAAACGCTCGAAAGCGCGCAGGCGCGGTTCTTCAAGGAGAACGGCGTGTGGGTGAAATCGAAAACGCCGGTGCTGGTCGTGCGCACGACGAACGAGATCAGAGAGACGCCCAGCCTTCTATCGGATGCCGACCGCGGGTTCACGCCCACGGCGCCGTCCTCCTAAACGCAACACGCCCCGGCGTAAACCGGGGCGTGTGCAACAGAAACAGAAACAGAACAACAACCGCAGATCAGGACAGAGAAAACCAAAAGTCAATATGAACACTCAGCAGCAACTCGAACAGGCCGCGCGCGTCGTCGCCCGCCTCGTGAATCTCGAAACTTCCGTGACCGCCTCCCTTGAGGTCGTCGTCGGCCGCGACGGAATCGCCACCCCCAAATACCGCGTCAGCCTCGGCGACGTGTGCGACCGCGGGTCGTGGAAGTGGATTTGTGTGTGGGGCGACACGCCGGACCAATGCGTGGACGCCGCCAGCATCGAAGCCGCGGGACAGGCCGACAAAAAGGCGCTGGAAATCCGCGACCTCACGAAACGCGCCCTCGAACTCGGCCTCGTCGTCTCAGCCGCGGAGGGCGCCAAATGAGCACCCTTGCCGAAACGATCAAGGCGGATTTCACGCCGAACACCACCGGGCTCTTCGCTGGCCTCGCGATGGACACATACCAGGGCGCGCCCGGTCTGTCCAAGTCGAAGCTGGACGCACTCGCCCGCTCGCCGCTCGACTACATCCGCGCGCAAAACGGTCTGCTGAAACGCGAGACGACCGAGGCGATGGAACTCGGCACGATCTACCACAGCGGACTTTTCGAGGGGAAGCGCGGCTACCATGTGAAGCCCGAAACCTACGGACCCGACGCGAAGAAATGGAGCGGCAGCGCGACCGAGTGCAAAGAATGGATCGCGGCGCACGCGGACCTGCCTGTGCTGTCTGCGTATCACGCCCGCGAGATCGAGTCGAATATCGACTACATCCGGCTGCATCCGCTCGCGGCGCAAATCATGGCGAAACCCGGCGCCGTCGCCGAGCTGTCCATGTTCGCGCGCTACGAGGGGCCGGGCGATATGCTCAAGGGCCGCGCGGACTGGATCTGGCAGGACGCGGACAGCGGCGACGTGTGTATCTGCGACCTAAAGACCACGACCGACGCGACCTCACGCGGGTTCTCGCGGGACATCCTCGCCCGGCGCTATCATGTGCAGGCGGCGATGTACCGGCTGATCCTGCGCCGGCTCGGATTCGAGAACGTCCGCTGGTATTTCATCGCGCTGGAAAAGGGCAACGCGCCCAAGTGCAACGTGCGCCAACTCGCGGCGCAGGCGATGGACGAGGGCGAGCGCCGGCTCGACGATGCGCTCGACCTGTTCAAGCGGTGTCGGGAGGCGGCGGCGTGGCCTGAGTTTCACGACAGCGAGAACGCAATCAACTTCATCGACCTCCCTGACTTCGTTTACGGCGACGTTGAGGTGCTGTCGGGCATGACCGCGAGCACGGAGGGCGCACAATGAGCGACCAACCTCCCGCTGTCGGCAAATCGTTCAGCGGCCTCTCTGGCGCGCTTCGCGTCTCGCAGTGGCTCGCGTCGGAAGACCTCGCCGGACTCGGTGACGTGCCGTGCGAGATCGAAGACGTGCTTATCTATGAGTCCGTCGCCTTCGACGCAGGCCGGAAGGAGGCGAACGTCCCGGCGCTGCGCTTCAAGGGCAAGGCGAAGCAGCTCGTCCTGCGCACTAGCTGCAACCGTAAAGCCCTCGTCCGTCTGTTCGGCGCCGATACCAAAAACTGGCGCGGCAAAACCATCACGCTCTACCACGAGCCAAACGTCCGCTTCGGCGGCAAAGTAGTTTCCGGCATCCGCATCAAATAACGTCAGCACAAAAAAACACCATGAGCCATCCCGCAAATCTAGACGACATCCTCGGCGAACTTACCGCCATCCGACTCCTCCTCGCTGCGCGCCCCGTCGCGTCGGCGCCCGTTCAAGCCGCCGCTGCGCCGCAATACGCGCAGAGCACCGCCAGCAGCGACGGTCCACCGCCGCAGCCGTCGCAAGTGATCGAGGACGCCGGCTCTGTGCTGGTGCATTTTGGCAAGAACAAGGACAAACCGCTGTCTGAACTGAGCGAGCGGTCGCTGGCGTGGTACGCAAGCGAACAGCCGCCGCGCCTCGACAACTCCGGCAAACCGTTCCCGCCGCGGCCGGTCGAGATCACGCTGCGCAATGCCGCGCGGACGCTGTGGCACACGCGGGCCGGGACGCTGGGGCCGGCGGCGGTCCAGGTTGCGCCGGCTGTGGTGACGGCGACCGCGACGGGCAGTGAAGATAATGTTCCGTTCTGAGCACCCATGAAAACCAAACCGAAACTCAAGGCGCGAGCTATGTGGGCGAGACAATCATACTGGGGTGATGCTGACGCGTATTCCAAGATGAACCCGACTCGGGCTGGCCGCGGACGCGTGCGCGTTTCCGTGATTCCGCTCCACGATCAAGAGGAGGTTCTTAACATCGCCCACGACACCTACAGGCGAGAATACGAAACCATGCTTTTTGCTGGTGATGACTCTAAAATCAGCTCGCGCGACTGTATGCGTGCCGCCCTCGCCGCTATCGGCGTGCTGCCGAAGCAGAAGAAAGGCCGCAAATGAGCGCACAAGTAACCGAGGCGCACCGGGAACTCGCCTATGCAATACTTTTTGCCACCGAGGACGGTCACGCTGGTCCGAATGAAACCGCCCAGCCCATCGCCGACAGCGAGGCGAAGGCGTGCGCCGAACTTCGCGCCGTGTTCCCGAAGATTCTCGCGGCACTCGGCAACGGTGCAGGCTGCACGCCCGATGTGTCGGTCGAGTTTATCCAGAGCATCCCTAGCGAGGTCGCGGGGGTGGTCGCGCAACTCCGCGCCGAAGTAGCATGGTGGAAAAATTGGCATGATGAGAACGAGAAGATGGAGGACGGAATTGCCGTTAAGGTTCAAGCGACCATCGACGGACTCCGCGCCGAGGTTGAGCGGTTGAAAGCAGACGGAGCCGCGAGCGCGTTCATCACCATGTCTTGCCGTGCCAGCCGCGCCGAGACCGAGCGCAACAACCTGCGCGCCGATCTCGACGCAATCAAGGCGATTCTGACCGAGGAGAAGGCCCGCGCCGAACGCGCCGAGGCAGAGGTGGATCAGTTGAAAGATGAATTGCAAGACTCCGAGGCCGCACTCGCATTGAATGCTCTCCGCGCCGAACGCGCCGAGGCCGAACTCGCGGATTGCCGATGCGCGCTCGCAGACCGCCGCAACGAGCGCGATCACTCGCAGGACACGACCCATCAGCTCGTGGCCGCGCTGGATCAGGCACTTGACATTGCGCAGGCCGAACTCGCCGCCGAGCGGGCCAAGGTGCGGACGCTGCGCTACGCGTGCGAAAGCATCGAGGAGCAGTGGGACAAAAACCACAGCGCGAACCCGTTTCACGCGGGGAATGTGATGCAGTCGCACGCAATGCGGGCGCTGGCGGCAACGGAGGACGCGCAATGAGCAACGAAAAAAACGCCGTAATGAAGTTTCCGCCAACAGGCTTTGCTTTTATGGGCAATAATGACGTCAGGGAAATCATGGTGCGGCTCGGTATTTCTTTTCCTTGGTCGAATGAGCCTAGCACGAGGCTGGTTCCGTATCCATACCACGAGACGCACTGGCTGCTTTTCGTTAGCTGCGAGGGCTGCGATGATGAAAATGAAAACGGACTCGTCCTGACAGGGATGCCGAAAGCGATCGTCCCACCCGAAGGATTCCAAAAGCTCATCCGAGATTATACGGCAACACTCAAAAACCCCCGGTCCTCGACGTTCAAGATAAGGAGCGACTCATGATACCCGACCTCCGCTCCGTCCACTGGCACGAGGTCCGCGGCCGCATCACCGGGAAACGCCTGGACATTTACGAGAACCTCCTGCGCGCCGGTCCCCGCACCTGTACCGAACTGGCCGCGCTCATCGGCTGGGACAAGTGCAGCGTGCGCCCACGCATCACCGAGCTGTGCGAACTGTCGCACGTCATCGCGACCGGCATCCGGCGCAACGGCGAGCACGAGTTTGTCGCGCTGACGGCACGCGACGCCCTCGCGCTTCATGAGGCGCACGCACGCAAACAGGTCGCGCCGGTTGCGGACGTTCCGCAGCCGGTGGCGGCGGTGGCGGGCGCGGCGAGCACAATGGAATTTTCATTCACGTAATCAGAACAACAACGACAGCGAAAACAGAACAGACTATGAATAAACCCACCCTTTCCGACCTGCCTCCCCGCTACCAAGCGCAGGCACGCGCCCAACTTGCCGCCGTGCCGCATCCGCGCACGGTGCAGCTTCAACACGCCGCGCCGGTGCCTGCGAAAAAAGCACCCTCGCGGATTCGCCAGAACTCGGCCGGCCTCAACAAGACCGAGCAGGCGTTCCTCGATTACCTCAAGTCGCGCGAAGAACCCGGCGTGCTGCGCACGGTGCTCCCACCGCAGTCGGTGACGCTCCGCATCGCGAACGGGTGCAGATACACGCCGGATTTCGTGGTGGCTTATCATCACAGCACCGACACGCCGTCCGTTGATCTGGTCGCCTACGAGGTCAAGGGCTTCATGCGCGACGACGCCGCGGTGAAGATCAAAGTCGCGGCGACCGCGTTTCCCTGGATCACGTTTCATCTGGTCACGCGCTTGCCGGGTGGCGGCGCCGCCGGGTGGTCGATTTCGGAGGTGCAGTCATGAACGGTTTCATCGCTACTTTCTACGACGAGTCCCCGGCCACGCGTATCATGCGCCTCGTCGAGCGCCACTGCCCGCGGCTGATGCGGACTGGCGGCGGCGCGCTGTCGGCTGACTGCACCCCGCGCGGTTCGCAGTTCGGCGACACGGGCGCATGGCTGCGGGTCACGCCGGAACAGCGGGCGCACATTCTGGCGCTCGGCCGGGCTGGGCTGATGACGCGCCGGCAGATCCGCGAGGCCACGGGGGCCACGCAGTCGAGCGTATACAAGATTCTCGACGCGGAGGGCATCGTGGTGCCGGACGGGCGAGTGCTGGCGAACCGGCGTGGGAGGGGGGAGAAATGAGCGCCACACCCACCCCGCTCTACAAGATCGCCAACTGGCACGCGCTGTATGAACCATGCGCATCACGACGCACGGCCGGACCCATGAAATGGATTCCGGTCGTGACGAAAACCGACGGCTTCGGCTTCGGTCTGTTGCGG
>CAITQY010000625.1 GCA_903894655.1 uncultured Gemmatimonadota bacterium | reverse complement strand
CGTGTATTGGGAGCTCACCGGTGATGATCGCATGGTGCGCGAACTGCGCAACGGGAGCGGACCGCTGCCGTTTCGGTGAGATCGTCCAGCGTTCACTCAAGGACATCAACACCGGCACGTGTCATCTGAGCGTTGGCTCCAGATGCGTGCCGCTATGGTTAAGTTTGCTGCGAAAGCACGAGTTTACTGCGAAAGCACGAATATCGCGCTACAATAGGCTTACGCGTGGCGCGACTGTTCGTCGGGGTCTCCCGATGTTCGTATTACACTGCGGCCCTGACCGAATACCATAGTGGAAGTCTGGAGCGGCAGCGCCGACGCGACCAACGTGTTCGCAGTGGGCCTTACCCCCGCCGTGACACTCGACAGCCTACCAACGCATGTCGCCGTTCTGGATCCGAGTGGAACGATCCAGTACGTGAATAAGGCGTGGCAGCGGTACGGTTCGAGCAACGAAGGGCAGAGCAGCAACAGCGGGGTTGGCCAGAACTATCTGGCAGTCTGCGACGCTGCCACGGGCCTGCGCTCGGACGAAGCGATCGACACGGCGAACGGCATCCGCTCCGTGTTGCGGGGGGAGCTGGCCGAGTTCACGCTCGACTACCCCTGCCACTCTCCCAACCAGCACCGGTGGTTCCGGTTGCGCGCGGCACCGATCGTGTTGGGAGACGCGATCGGCGCTGTCGTCATGCACGCGGACATCACCCGGGCAGCGCAGGAAGTCGAGGCACACCACGAGGCGGAGCGCCTCTCCCGCGAGAGCGAGCGGCGGCTGCACTCCGCCCTCGAGGCAGCGCAGATCGGCGACTGGAGTCTCGACCTGCGCACGGGCATCACGGATCGCTCGTTGCGGCACGACCAGTGTTTCGGATACGAGGCCCCGCTGCCGGTATGGAGCCACGACAGGTTCCTGGCGCACGTCGAGACGACCGACCGCGTCCGCTTGGCAGCGAGCTTCAAGCGCGCGCTTGCCGGAGGCGGGGACTTTAGCGAAGAGTACCAAACCATCTGGGCAGACGGATCGCCTCACTGGCTCTGGTCGCGTGGGAGTGTGTCCTTCGACGACCACGGCGAACCTGCACGCGTGGTTGGCATCGTGGTCGATATCACCGCACGGAAGCTCTCGGAGCTCGCCGAACAATCGGCGCTGGAGCGACTGAACGAGGCGCAACGCATTTCCGGGATCGGTGATTGGGACTGGGACGGCACCAGCGGGAAAATCACATGGTCTCGTCAAGTGTTCAGGATCATGGGGCGCGACCCTGACTTGGGTACGCCGAATGAACCCGACGATCTCCGTGCGTACTACGATGCCGCCAGTCTGGTCGTGCAGCAGCAGCATATCGCGGCGGCGATTGCCACGGGTGAGAAGCAAGTGTTCGAGCTGGTCATCGTGCGATCCGACGGCGAGCTGCGGTTCGCACGGGCGATGGCGTTGCCGCGCACGGACGCCGCCGGTACGGTGGTTGCGCTGTACGGCACCATCGAGGACATCACGGAGCGCAAGCGGGCCGACTTCGAGACCGCGCGCCTAGCCAGTCTTGTCGCATCGTCCGACGACGCAATCCTGAGTT
>CAITQY010000624.1 GCA_903894655.1 uncultured Gemmatimonadota bacterium | reverse complement strand
AGTTCGGCAAACAACGTGGGATACGTGGACACATCTTCGAGCCCCTGCACGGTTTCCGTGATGCCGTCGAAATCGCCGCCGATGCCCACGTGCGCGGCGCCGGCGATTTTCTTGATGTGATCGAGATGGTCGGCCACATCGTTGATCGTCGCGATCGGCGTGGGATGCGTTTCGCGCCACGCCGCCACGGCCTTGAACTGCGCGTCGTTGTCGTTCGGGAAGCGCGTGGCGATCGAATCACGCACCGCGGTCACCTGCGCGCCATAGTTGGCCACGGCCTGCGACACGAAACCCGGTACGAACGTCATCATCACCACGCCGCCGTTCTTCGGGAGGCGGGCCAGGATCGAATCGGGCACGTTGCGCGGCACGTCGGTGATGCCGCGCGCCGCGGCATGCGACCAAATCACCGGTGCTTCGGTCACCGACAGCGCCTGACTCATCACCGCCGGTGATGTGTGCGCTACGTCGACGATCATGCCGAGCCGGTTCATCTCGCGCACCACTTCTTTGCCGAACGCGGTGAGACCGTTGTTGCGCGGCACGTCGTTCGCGGCATCGGCCCAATCGAGCGTCACGTTGTGCGTGAGCGTCATGTAGCGCGCGCCGAGTTCGTAGTACGACCGCAGCGCGCCCAACGAATTCTCGATGGCGTGCCCACCTTCCATGCCCAGCAGGGAGCCGATCTTGCCTTGCGCATACGCGGCCCGCACGTCGGCTGCAGTGAAGGCGGGGACGAACACATCGGGATAGCGCGCGATCACGCGCTTGGCGATGTCGATCTGTTCGAGCTGAATGCGTGCATAGCCGGAGTCGCGCACTTCGCCGGGGATGTACACCGACCAGAACTGCCCGCCCACCATGCCTTTGCGCAGGCGCGCGATGTCCGTCATGCCGGCGGTCTTGCGGCGGAGATCATACGCCACGACATCGAGCGGATCCTTGGCCGCTTCGCGCATCGCCCACGGCAGATCGTTGTGCCCGTCCACCAGCGGCGTATTGCGCAGGAGCTTGCGCACATACGCGAGGCGCGCCTCGATCGACGCGTTCTGCATCGAGACGGCCGCCACCGGCTTTTTCGCGGCTCCCTGTGCGGGGGCCGCCATGGGTACGCCCATCGTCAACCCCAAACCCACGACCAAAAACGCACGACGGTTGTTCATCAGCATCCGAGTTGCTCCAGATAGTGCGGCAGCATCTTGCGCCACCACGGCCAATCGTGGTTCACGTCATGCCCCCACAGGTCGAAGGTATGTCCGATCTGCTTGCGGTCGAGCAGATCGTGGAACGCCCGCGTCGCGTCGGGCTTTTCGTACGCGCCCTGTCCGGCCACGATCGCGATCCGGGTGTGATGCCGCAGCGTATCGAGCGGACCACCCTCCATATTCGCGACGTACCACATCGGGTTGTTGAAGTAGCAATTGTCGTCGCTGTAGCCGTTGAAGTAGCTGGGCGACAAATCGTAGAAGCCACTCATGCCAATCAGGCCGCCGAACAGATCGGGGCGACGGAACAGCGCGTTGGCCGCGTGGAAGCAACCAAAGCTGGCGCCGGTGGTGATGGCGCGCGCCTGCCCGTCACCGCACACGTGGCGGATATACGGCACGACCTCGTCTTCGATGTAGCGCGAATACAGCGCCTGACGCCGGCCCGCTTCCGGCACCGGCAGGCTGCGGTCCATCCAGGCGAGTTCGTTGATGCTGTCGATCGAAAACACGCGGATGCGTCCCTGCAGGAGCAGCGGCTCGATCGCCTTGATCAACCAGAAGCGCTCATTCTCGAGGAAGTCGGCGGCGGCTGTCGGGAAGAGCAGGAGGGGCTGACCACGCCATCCGTACGACACGATCGGCATTTCCAGACCGAGCGCGGGGCTGCGCCAGCGATCAATCCGCTTGGGCAGCGAGGGATCGACAAACTGTGGGAACATGATGGAGAAAGCTCACCCCACTGGCGCATCGGGGCCAGTGCATCGGGGCCAGTGCATCGCGGCCAGTGCATCGCGGCCAGTGCATCGCGGCCGTACCGTTGCCGGTCGGTGACCATTCCGTGGTCATTTGGCCGCCGATTCGGTACCACCACGTCTCAGGTTGATTCGTCCGGGCATTCGGCGTCGGACGCTACCGACCCATGGAGGCCTCATGCTCGCTCGCGCGTTCGATGCGTCGACTTCGCCCTTCCTGATCCCCGTCAGCGAGCACGAGGCCGCCATCGCCTCCCTCGAGGCCGACGTATTCCCGCACCACGTGGACAGCATTCCTCCCGGTGTCGTCGAGGGCGGCAAGTACGAATTGCGCTTCGCATGGTCCCGGCAGGATCTCCACGCGGTGCAGGCGCTGCGCTACCGCGTGTTCTGCGAGGAATTGGGGGAAGGACTGGCCTCGTCGATCGAGGGCTCGCGTGAAGCCGATGAGCGGGATCCGTGGTTCCACCACCTCATGATCTGCGAGCGGAACTCCGGCGCGGTGGTCGGCACGTATCGCCTGCAAACGGCCGTCATGGCGGCCACGCGTCATGGGTTCTACAGCGCCACGTTATTCGAATTGGGCGCCGTGCCGGGAAGCATACTGGCCGGAGCCGTCGAGATTGGGCGGGCGTGCGTCGATCCCGCCCACCGCTCAGGACGCGTGCTCCGGCTGCTGTGGAAGGGCATCGCGCGCTACTTGCAGTGGAACGACAAGCGATACCTGTTCGGCTGCTGCTCGCTGGACGGCGTCGCTGAGGAACCGGCCGTCGAGGCATGGCGGGCGCTGCACGCCCGGCGGGCCCTGCACGACCGCATTCTCGTGCGTCCACGTCCCGCCGCGCGGGCGCTCTCCGACGACGGCCGCGTCCGACCCATGATCGACGCGACCTCCCTCTCGGCGGCGCTGCCCCCACTGTTCGAAGGCTATCTGTCGCTCGGCGCCAAAGTGTGTGGAGCACCGGCCTTGGATCACGCCTTCGGGACGACCGACTTTCTCGTGGTGCTGGACATCCACGACATGGATCCGCGGAGCTACGCGTCGCTGTTCGGGTGATGCCGGCGCCAGGGACCGGCATGCGACAGCACATGGTTCGCCTCGGCGCGCGCTTCATCGCCCGGTGGCTCTGCCGCGGCGTGCTCCGGCTGCTGGGCATCGAAGTCCGCCGGGTCGGGATGCTCCCGACCGGTCCGGCGCTCTTGGTCGCCAATCACCTCTCATGGATCGATATTGTCGCGATGGTGGCGCAATACGACTGCACATTTGTCGCAAAAGACGATGTCCGCGACTGGCCGATCGTGGGTCTGCTTGGCGAAGCGCTCGGCGTCATCTGGATCGACCGACGTCGCAAACGCGACCTGTGCCGCGCCGTCACGGTGCTCAGTGCCGCGTTGCGGCAGGACACCCGCGTGGTCCTCTTCCCGGAAGGCACCACGACCATCGGTCGACAGACCCTGCCGTTCCGCTCGTCGCTGCTGGAGGCGGCGGTGCGCACCGGGGTGCCCGTCGTCCCGATCGCGCTCTCGGTGCACGCGGCCGACGATCAGGGCGAGTCGATGTGCTGGGTTGACGACGAGACACTTGTGTCGCACCTACCGCGCGTGATGGCGCTACGCGACAAGCGCTTCGAGATCCGGGTGCTCGCGCCACTGGCGGCCGGACCGACGCGAAAAGTGCAAAGCGCCGCCGCGCGGGAGGTGATCGTGACGGCCCGCCGACTGCGGTCTCGTCAGCTCGCCGTCGGACGGGAGGTCAACACTTTCGCAAAGCAAAACTTCCGGCCGATTGATAGCTCGGACCGCGAAATCGCCCGGTAACGCGCAATCTTCTCGGGATATCGCAGAATCGTGGATTCCTGAAATCCCATGCGTAAAAAGAGCGGCTCGGCCAGTGAAATGGCGAACAACTCGGGGTAGCCACGTTCCCGCGCCAGCTTTTCCGCCGCCGTGATGAGCCGCTGTCCGAGGCCGTTCCCCTGCGCATCGGGGGCCACCGCGAGCGACACCAGCTCCACGAGCGACGGCGAATACTCGTCGAGGGCGACCTGGCCGATCAGCGTGCCGTCGGCGCCGCGCACCACCTGATAGTCCTGCAGATGGCTCACCACAAACGCTTCGCTGCGATGCAGCGTGAGTCCGTCAGGCGCGAACATGTTGTTCAGGGCCACGATGTCGGCCACATCATCGTTGTGCGCGTGCTGCACCCGCAGGGGCCACGCCGAGTGTTCCACCACCGCGGTGTCCGTATCGGTCTCCATCAGCGCGACGCGAACACCCGGGTCTTGCCAGCCTTGTCGAACAGGAGCACCTCGTACGCGTCCTTGGGCGCGCCCTGCTCCATGCCAGGCGACCCTTGCGGCATGCCCGGCACGGCCAGACCACGCGCCACCGGCTTCTCGCGGATCAGCTTCTGAATCAGATCGGCCGGCACGTGCCCTTCGATCGCATAGGCGCCGACCCGCGCCGTGTGGCACGACTCGAGGGCGGACGGCACACCGAACGATGCCTTCACGCTCGACATGTCGGCCGTGTCGCGGACCGTGACCACGAACCCGGCCTTCCGCACATGACTCACCCATTCGGCGCAGCAGCCGCAGTTCGGGTCCTTGTAGACCGTCATCGGGGGTAGCGCGACGCCGGCCGCAGTCCGCGTGGCGGCCGGTTGGGCACCGAGCGACCTGGTCCCGATCACGGTCGCGGCCGCGGTCGCGGTCGCGAACGATGCCAGCCCAAGCTGGGCGGCGGCGAGGAAAAAGGCGCGCCGGGTGGGCGGGAGAGGGGAGTCCGCGTGTTGGCTCATAACAGGAAGTATAGCGAATTCTGCGGCGGCATTTCGTAGATCAGCGGCAAACATCGGGGTTTCCCCGACGCGATAGCGTGGGCTACCTGACGGGCTCGGGCGGTGCGGCGCCCTAGACT
>CAITQY010000623.1 GCA_903894655.1 uncultured Gemmatimonadota bacterium | reverse complement strand
GTGGAGAAGTTCATACGTACGGAGAGAGGGGAAACTCCAAGAGATCGGCTACCGCGTTACCGGAGAATCGCGCTCCAGATCAGCGGCCACGTGGCATTGGTCTGCGCACGGTACTGCGGACGGAAGCCGTACAGCACCACGTGCCCCGTACCGACCGCGGCATCCACCATGGCCGCGCGGCCGTTCAGGCGAGCGGCACCCAGCAGCCACCCCGACAGCAGGGGATCACCGGTGCTCTGGTAGCGCAGCACCGCCGACGCCTTGGCGGCATCGGTGATCTCGAACGTGGGGCTGTCTTCGAACCACACTGCTGGTACCGGCGCCGTGTAGCTGCCCGCCAGCGGATGCGCGCGGTCGACCTCCACCCCGAACATCGAGCCCGGCGCATAGAAGTCGGTATTCTTCACCCCGTCCAGCACGTTCTTCACCGGTAGCTCCATCGTTTCGATGGCGTACTCGCTGGCTTCGTTGAACGCCAGCAGCGTCCCGCCCTCGTTCACGAACGCCTTCAGCGCCGCCGCACCGGCCTCGCCGATGCCGCCGCGCAGGGAGTCGGGATACGGGGCGCCGAGACCGCGACGCAGCTGCGCCGGTGCCTGATCCGGCAGCAGAATCGCGTCGAACTTCGCACGCAGTCCGCCGGCGCGAATGTCGCGATCGTGCACCGTCGTGAAGGGAATACGGTTGGCATCGAACACCCACCGCGTCCACCCTTCGTCCATCGACGCGCTGTAGCTCTGGTAAATCGCAATGCGCTTTTTGCTGGTGCCGCTCAACCCCGGCACGTCGTACGCGGGCTCGGCCACCGGCTTCACGATCGCGCCCAACTGCATCGTCGACGTCTTCACCGCCTGCACGTCCACCCCGAACAGCAGCGGCAGCGTATGCGCCGTCACATCGTATGGGCGCTTCGGCGGGCCGCCCGGATACTCCGAGAGATTCGGATACGCCTGGCGCTCGAGCAGCGCCTTGGCGTACGAGCCGAACGGCTGCGCGGTGGGCACCAGGTAGCTGCCGGCTGGCTGGCTTTCGTGCACCACGATCTGTCCGTGCTGCAGCGTCCACAGCAGGCGCTGCAACGCCGCCGGATCCCGCTGCTGCTTGCTGATCACGTACATCGCCGGCACGTCGGTGGTGGTCCAGGGATGATCGGCCGCCAACGCCCGCTCACCCAGCGTCGCGTAGCTCTCGAGCCAGGCGCCACGGTCGCGCGCCGCCTGCACCAGCAGCGCCCAGCTCGCGCTCACCTGATACGACACGATGTCGCCAATGCCCCAACGCCCGCCCGGCCACACCGAGGGGAAATTCCACGACGCAATGCGGGCGTCGTAACCGCGCCCCGTGCCCAGCTTGTCAAACGGAATCTCGATCGACGACGCCAGCCGCGCACTCGCGGTTTCGGTCAGAATGCGCGCCCCCCGATGATTCAACGAGTACTGACGCGCCGGGGACCATTGATCGTACGACGCGTTGGTGGCGATGCCGGTCTTCCCGTCGGCGGTCATACGCCACGCCATCGCCATGCCCAGCGCGTTGGTGCTCGCCGTGAGCACGGGATCGATGTTCGGCTCCAGCGGGTCCATGTACGGCGGGATGAAAATGCGTCCCGCGTTGGCGCCCTGCTGATGCACGTCGTTCACGATCTGCGGCGTCCACGGCGTGTACAGCGAGTCCACCGTGTAGCGGGTCTCCTTCTGCGTGAAGGCGTACCAGTCGCGGTTGTTGTCGTGGCCGGTGTAGAAGTGATACAGCGCCGGCGGATTCGTGCCCTCGGCCGGCGTATCCAGCGTGCTGCGGTACCAGTCGCCCACGATGTCCACGCCGTCGGGGTTCTGGCTCGGTACGAGCATGATGATCGTGTTCGCCAGAATCGACTTGGCTTCCGGCGTGTCGGCGCGGGCGAGTCGATCGGTGAGCACGAACGGCGTGAGAAATCCGCCCACTTCGGTGGAGTGAATGCTCGACGTGATCAGGATGACGTTCTTGCCCTGCGCGATCAGCGAGGCGCGCGTGGCCGCGGTGCGCTGGCGCGGATCCATCAACTGCTGCTGGATCTTCTGGTAGCGCGGCAGGTTGGCCAGCGTGGAGGAATCGGCAATGAACGCCACGATGAAGGGCCGGCCGAGCGTCGTCTTGCCGAGGGTCCGTACGGACACGCGCGGGCTGG
>CAITQY010000622.1 GCA_903894655.1 uncultured Gemmatimonadota bacterium | reverse complement strand
GACGTGTCGGTCATGCCGCTGGGCGTGCCCACCGGCGCGTTGCGCGCACCGCGCTCGAACGCGCTGTCGTTCGCCTTCCAGGGCTTCATCGACGAGTGTGCCGTCGCCGCGGGCAAGGATCCGCTGCAGTTCCGCATCGATATGCTCAAGACGGAAATTGCTCCGGCCACGCCACTCACGCCGCAGCAGCAAGCGGGCCTCATGGATGCGCAGCGCGTGATCGGCATTCTCGAGAAGGCGCGCGAGGTGTCGGGCTGGGGCAAGACCAAGCTGCCCAAAGGAACCGGTATGGGATGTGCCTTCTACTTCAGTCATCGCGGGTACTTCGCCGAAGTCGTGCAGGTCACCGTGAGTAAGGCCGGCGATGTGAAGGTCGACAAGGTGTGGGCGGTGGGTGACGTGGGCAGCGACATCGTCAATCCGAACCACGCCGAGCAGCAGGTGCAGGGCGCCGCGATGGATGGTATGAGCCAGGCCTATGGTCAGGAGATCACCTTCACCGCCGGCAAGGTGGACCAGACGAACTTCAACAGCTATCCGCTGTTGCGTATCCGTCAGGCGCCGCCCATCGAAGTGCATTTCGTGAAGACGGCGTTCTCACCCACTGGTATCGGTGAGCCGGCACTGCCGCCCGTCGTGCCGGCCATGATCAATGCGATCTACGCCGCCACCGGCAAGCGCGTGCGTCAGATCCCGCTCACGAAGGTCGATCTCAAGTGGAGCTGATGTTTTCCGACCTGATCGGTTCGTAAACATTTCCTGATTCCAACGGATTCGATGACTGTTCATTCGATCACCACGTCCCCGTTCGCCGACCAGCGACCGGGGACGTCGGGTTTACGGAAGCGGACCACCGTCTTCCAGCAGAAACACTATCTCGAGAATTTCGTGCAGGCGCTGCTCGATGTGGCCGCGCTCCCGCCCGACGCCACGCTGGTGGTCGGCGGCGATGGGCGGTACCACAATCGCGACGCCACCGAGACGATTATTCGCATGGCGGCCGGCAACGGCATCCGCCACGTGATCGTGGGGCGCGCGGGCTTGCTCTCCACGCCGGCGGCCTCGCACCTCATTCGCTCGGGCGCACACGGCGGCATCATTCTGTCGGCCAGCCATAATCCCGGCGGCCCCGACGGTGACTTCGGCATCAAGTACAACACCGGCAACGGGGGCCCGGCGCCGGAGTCGTTCACGAACGAAGTGGCCGAGCGCGCGCGTGTCATGCGCCATTACAACATCGCCGATCTGCAGCACTTCAACCTCGACGATCTCGGCACGCATCAGATCGGCCCATTGCGACTCGATGTCGTCGACCCGGTCGCGGCATACGCGGCACTGATGGAATCGCTCTTCGACTTCGACGCCATCAGTGGTCTGTTCGCGAGCGGATTCCGCATGCGCTTCGACGCCATGCACGCCATCACGGGCCCCTACGCCGTCGAAATTCTCGAGCGTCGCCTCGGCGCGCTGTCTGGCACAGTGATCAATCGCGTGCCGCTCCCCGACTTCGGCGGCGGTCATCCCGATCCGAATCTCACCTACGCGCACGACTTGGTCGAAGAACTGTTCGGCGACAAGGCACCCGATTTCGGTGCGGCGTCCGACGGCGACGGCGACCGCAACATGATTCTGGGGCAGCGCTTTTTCGTGACGCCGTCGGATTCGCTCGCCGTGCTGGCGGCGAACGCCACACTGGTGCCGGGTTACGCGCGTGGTCTCGCTGGAGTGGCGCGCTCGATGCCGACCAGTGCGGCCGTCGATGCCGTGGCCGCGTCGCTGGGCATTCCCTGTTTCGAGACACCCACTGGGTGGAAGTTCTTCGGCAATCTGCTCGACGCGGGGCGCATTACGCTGTGCGGCGAGGAGAGCTTCGGTACCGGCTCCGATCACGTGCGCGAGAAAGACGGCCTGTGGGCCGTGCTCTTCTGGCTCAACATCGTGGCCGAGCGCGGCGAGACGGTGGAAGCGATCGTGCGCGAACACTGGGCCCGCTTCGGGCGCAATTACTACACGCGGTATGACTACGAAGGCGTGCCGACCGAAGCGGCCAACGGCGTCATGGCGCATCTGCGGGCGCAGTTCGCCACGCTACCAGGCACGGTGGTCGCATCACGTCGCGTGCAGAGCACGGATGATTTCAGCTACACCGATCCCGTTGACGGCAGCGTGAGCGCGAACCAGGGCATCCGCGTGCTTTTCGACGATGGTGCCCGCATCGTGTTCCGGCTGTCGGGCACGGGCACGGAAGGCGCCACCATTCGCCTGTACATCGAGTCGCGCGAAACGAATGCCACGCGGCTCGGCATGGACACCGCCGATGCGCTGGCGGAGCTCGTAGCGGCCGCGCTGGCCATGAGCGAACTGGTGGAGCAGACGGGGCGCACGGAACCGACGGTGATCACGTAGTGGTCGCATGAGCGGTGCGTCGCCTGTTCACTTTCCGGAGAGACCTATGTATCCGGTCGTGCGCCTCGCCGTGATGCTGCTGGCCGTGATGCTGCTGGCCGTGATGCTGCTGGCCGTGATGCTGCTGGCCGTGACGCTGGCGGGATGCGTGGGGAACCACCGCCCGCACGTGGCAGCCGCGCCCGCCGAGTCACTGGCCGGCGACTACCAGCTCATCGGGCGCGTGGCTGGCCGGCGCCTTGCCGGCGCGATCCGCTTCGATTCTACCGGGCGGGCATTCCTCCTCGCGGGGAGTGCGCCCGCCGGGGCGTTCGCCTGCGAGCGTCTGCCGGGAGTGAACGACCGCGATTTGCAACTCCGCTGTGGGTCGGTTCAGGTACAACTGACGGTGGACCATGATGCCATCGCGGCCCACGGCACCATTTCGTTCGACGTTCCCACCACGGCGCGTCGCGAATTCGACCCGTTCACCTGTCGGGGGGCGTTGTCGGAAGACGCGTGCGGTCCGTTGGGTCAGGAGACGCGATCCGTGGGAACGAAACGATCCACGGGCAAGGTGGCCGTGCAGCGCATCGCCGCGGAGTAGGCGCAAACCGTGAAGCCGGGAGGCGATACCATGCAGTGCGCTCCCGGCGATCTCGGATAGCGGTGAAGACTTAGCCGGACCTGGCCGAGCGGTTCCCCGCGCCGTGGCGGGCCGACCAAAGCAACAGCCAAAACACCAGCCAAAGCCACAGCCAGAACACGGACACCACCGATTGCACCGAACCAACACGGATAAGCAAAAGCGCTTTTCAGCTTATCCGTGTTGGTTCGGTGCAATCGGTGGTGTCCGT
>CAITQY010000621.1 GCA_903894655.1 uncultured Gemmatimonadota bacterium | reverse complement strand
GGTTACCCGTCGGCGAGAGCGGTGTCGTCCACGACTTCTCAGGCGGGGACACTCGGACGCGTGACGAAGAACAGAGCTCGGTGCGCCGCCGACGCATGCGTGCGCACATACCGATCCCGCCACCGCGAGGCAAATCGTTCGGCCTCGTTCGCCGGCACCATCGCCCAGACACTGCCGCCGAATCCGGCGCCGAAGGCACTCGCCGCATGCGCGCCGAGGTCGCGGGCGTAGCGGGCGAGATGTACCGTTTCGGCAATCTGATTCTCGAGCGCCCGCTCGGCACCGCCTTGTGAACGATCGACCAGCGCCCCGAACTGCGGCACGTCGCCGTTGGCCAGCGCATCTGCCGCGCGCGGCACAATCACGAACGTCTCCTCGAAGAACTGCTCAATGCGCGCGATGAGATGATTCGCGGTGAACTCGGTGTCGGCACCGGCCCGCGCCGCATCGAGCAGCGCCGATGGCACCTGCGTGACCGGGCCATCGGACGACGCCTCAAAGGCCTCGCGCAGTGTGCGAGCCGGCGTGTGCGCACGCGCGCCGCCGTGGAGATTCCACGCATCCACCAGCCGGTGCGCCGTACGCGCCGCGCGATTGTAGCGCTCCTTGGCCGCACCGGTTTTCGCTGCCACCACGCCGCTCACGCCGATCACGAACGCATACTCCGACAGCCAGGGCACCGAGCGCTCGTACGTGACCGGCGCCCAGCGGAACATCTCCAGGCGTTCCGGTTCACTACACAGAATCGCCGTTTGATCCTGCGCGCCACCGAGCGTCCCGACCCCGCGCTCACCGGCCAACTGTCCGAAGTCGGTCCCATTCTCGAGAGCACCGACGTAGCCGGCGAGGGCCGCACGATCGGTCATCGTGGTGCGCCACGCCGGCAGGGCGGCCAGCTCCGACAAGGCGGAGAACGCGAGCGTCAGGCCGACCGTGAGCGCACTCGAACTCGAGACCCCTGCGGCTGGTGGTAGATTGCTCGCCAAGGCGATATCGGCCCCGTGTACGGCGCTGCCGAAGTTCGCGATGAGGCGCCGAAGAACGGTGCGCGGGTACACCGCCCACGGCAACGCACTGCGGGTCGGCGCATCGAAGGCAATCGACACCGTCTCCCGGCGCCGCGCATCGCGCAGGACGGCCACCCGGTCGTCGCGCCGGCGGGCCACCAGCACGATGCCGCGCTCCACCGTGCACAACAGCGACCGTCCCCCCGCATAGTCCACGTGCTTACCGAGGACTTCGATGCGTCCTGGCACGATCCACACGCGACGGCCGTCCGACGGCACACTGGCGTCGTCGAGCGCCCGATGCGCATCGCGCAGCAGCGCGCGGTAGGCGGTCGCCACTAGCGGCGAGAAGCCGATGCGGTCGAACCGTCGACGCACGAAGAGTTCGTCGAGCGGCGGAAAGGCGTCGATCGTCACGGGTGAGGATCGACTGACGACAGCTGTGCAACGACACTGGCAATGTCCGTACGACGCGAGAGATCGAGCACCGGCGCACGCAGTCGCACCGCGCGTACCGGCACCCCTTCCCGGAGGGCGAGCCCCACCGCCTCCGGCAACTCGAACTCACCACGCGACGATATGGGCACGCGACGGCAGGCATCCACGATGGCCGGCGTGACCGCCCAGAGGTTCATGCCGACCCACTGGGCCGACGCACCCGTGAGATCGAAGGCGTCGCCCGGCTTTTCGATGATGCCGTGCAACAGGCCGTCATCACTGACATCGAGCACCGCGAAGGCGCGCACACGCTCGGCGTCGATATTGCCGTCGCGCACGAGGGCGTCACGATCGAATGCCACCACGCCGGCACTGTCGTGTGCCGCGAGGTCGCGGAAGGCGTTGACCGGGTAGTAATTGTCGGCATTCAACACGAGGAACGGTGCCGCACCGAGCGCGTCGGCGGCCACCGTGACGGCGTTGGCCGTGCCGATCGGCGCCGGCTGCACGGCAAAGCGCAGGCGCACACGACGGGGCGGCGCTTCGACCGTGAAGTACTGTCGCACCGCGTCATGCCCCGGACCGATCACGAGCAGCACGTCGGTGATGCCCGCGTCGGCCAACGCCGAGAGGACATAGTCGAGAAAGGGGCGCTTGATCGGAATCATCCCTTTCACACCGGCGTCGGCGGCCGCCACCTGCGCGGCCTCGAGTGTTGCCGTCTCGTCACTGCGACGCATCCGACTCCCGAGGCCTCCCGCCATGATGACGGCCGAACGGATCATGTCGTGCTGGGTCCCTGCGGCGCGGTCGACGTCTGCCACGCACCACGGGTGAAATCGGGGAACTTGACCGGCGCGCTCCCCTTCTTGATCGACTGTTCACACAACGCGTACGGCACGCTCCACGCCGCGGCATCGTACACGTCGAAATCCGGCGCGAGCCCTTCGCGCATACACTGCACGAGACGGTACGCCATGATGAAGTCCATCCCGCCGTGTCCACCATTCTTGCGCGCCGTATCGCCCATGGCCGTCCAGAGCGGATGCTCATACTTGCCCTTGAACTCGGACAGCGGCGTCCACTTCTCACCGCCCGCGGCACCGTCGATGTACAAGCGAGCAGGATAATCGTTGAAGATGGCCTTCGACCCCTGCAAGTTGTTCAACCGCGAGTACGGGCGCGGATTCACGACGTCGTGCTGCAGCAGGATCGTGCGTCCCTTCGCCGTCTTGATGAGCGACGTGTTCATGTCGCCGGCCTTATAGCGCTCCTGCCATTTCGCGCTGTCCTTCGGCTCCGTCTTCTCACGCCATTCGGTGAGGCCGGCCTCGGGCGACGACATCGACACGACGTATTCAAACTTGTCGCCGCGATGAATGCCGAGGTACTGCGCTACCGGTCCGAGCCCATGCGTGGGGTAGAAGTTGGTGTCGCGCTCCGTATGCGGAAAACGACGCCAGAGTCCTTCGTCCTTGTTCTCGAAGAGGATCTCGCGGAGATCGTGCAAGTATGCCGCCTCGGCATGCAACAGCGTGCCGAACACCCCTTCGCGCACCATGCGCAGCACCGTGAGCTCACTGTTGCCGTAGCAGCAGTTCTCCATCAGCAGACAGTGCCGCTTCATCTTCTCGGACGTGTCCACCAACTCCCAGCACTGATCGACCGACAGCGCACTCGGCACTTCGCTACCGGCGTGCTTCCCCGCGCGCATGGCAGCGAGCGCCACGGGTGTGTGCCAGGGCCACGGGGTGGCCGTGTACACGAAATCGATGTCGTCGCGCTGCACGAGCCG
>CAITQY010000620.1 GCA_903894655.1 uncultured Gemmatimonadota bacterium | reverse complement strand
TCACCTGCACTACACGGCGCTCCCTGAGTGGGCGAGCACCGTGGGCATGCTCTTCTCCGTGATGCTGTGGGCGCCCTCGGCTGGAACGGCTTCATGACGTTCGGTATGGTGTACTGGCTGCTGCCGCGGCTCTTTCAGACCGAGATCTACAGCAAGAAGGCGATGGAGCTGCACTTCTGGATCGGCTCCGTGGGCATCGTGCTGTACGTCGTCGCGATCTATAGCGACGGCGTTACGCAGGGCCTCATGTGGCGCGCCTTCGACGCGACCGGGCGCCTCGCGTATCCCGACTTCGTGGAGACGGTGCTCAAGCTGATGCCGATGTACTGGATGCGCGTGGTCGGCGGTTCGTTCTTCATCGTTGGCATGTTCATCTTCGCGTGGAATATCATGATGACGTGGATGCGCCGTCCGGCGCGCTACGAGGTGCCCGTGATCGAAGCGGCGCCGCTCTCGCCGAGGTACGTGGAAGCACACCCGGTCGTGCCGGCCAACGGACGCTGGGCGCGCTTCAACCAGGTGCAGTGGCACCGCGCGTGGGAACGCGCGCCGATGCTGTTCACGGCGCTCACGATTCTCGCCGTCGTCGTCGCCTCGCTGTTCGAGATTCTGCCCACGTTCCTGATCAAGTCGAACGTGCCCACGATCGCGTCGGTGAAGCCGTACACGCCGCTCGAGCTGGCTGGTCGCGACATGTACATCGCCGAAGGCTGCTTCAATTGCCACTCGCAGATGGTGCGTCCGTTCCGCTACGAAACCGAGCGCTTCGGTGAGTACTCGAAGCCGGGCGAGTCGGTGTACGAGCATCCGTTCCTCTGGGGCTCGCGTCGCATCGGTCCCGATCTGGCGCGTGAGGGCGGCAAGTATCCCGACCTCTGGCATGTGCGTCACTTCGAGAATCCGCGCGCCGTCACCGCCAAGTCGATCATGCCGGCGTACGCGCACTTCCTGACCAAGCCCATCGACTTCGAGCAGATCCAGTCGCGCGTGGACGCGATGGCGATGGTCGGCGTGCCGTACGGCGATGCGTTGAACAAGGCACCCGCCATGGCCCGCGCACAGGCGAAGACGATTGCCGCCGCGATCGTCGAGCAGGGCGGACCACGTGGACTCGAGGACAAGCAGATCGTCGCGATCGTGGCCTACATGCAGCGCCTAGGCCGTGACATCAAAGTGCAGAAGACGGCATCGAAGGGAGCCCTATGAAACTCTCCGACATCATGAGCTATGCCGATCTCTCGGATTACGCCGAGGTCGCGCTGGTGCTCTTTCTTGGTGTGTTCATCGCCATCACGATCCGCACGTTTCTTCCGTCACGGAGCCGAGAGCTGCACGACGCCTCGCTGCTGCCGCTCGAGGAAGATCGCGTGATCACGCCCCGCACGCAGGAGCGCTGACCCATGTCGACGCAAGACGACAAAGACCAGGTCACCAGGCAAGACCGTCTCATCGAGCATTCGTACGATGGGATCCAGGAATACGACAACCCCATGCCGCGGTGGTGGCTGCTGACATTCGCCGGCACCATCCTGTTCGCCGTGATCTATCTGCTCAACGTCGGCCCCGTCGGTAACGGCAAGGGACGCATCGCGGACTACGAAGACGACCTGAAGACATTCGCCAATGCGCATCCTACGCCCACCGGCGCGGTGTCCGCCAACAAGCTCTTGGCGATGGTCAAGGACAGGAAAGAACGGCACGAGGGTGAGGAGCTGTTCAAGAAGTACTGCGTTTCGTGTCATCGCATGGATGCGGGCGGACTGATCGGCCCGAATCTCACCGACAACGCGTGGATTCACGGCGGACAGGTCACCGACATTTACACAACCGTCATGAATGGCGTGCTCGAGAAGGGCATGCCGGCCTGGAGCACGATGCTCGAGACTGAAGAGGTCGAGCAGGTCGTGGCCTACGTCGCTTCGTTGCAGGGATCGAACCCGGCGAACCCCAAGGCCCCACAAGGAACACCGGTTACCCCGTGAGCGCAGCGGCACCATCGGGCATGGGTCGTTCCCCTGCGGGGAGGCCGCCGTCAGGGCGCGTGTTACCCACGCTGAACGAAGACGGAACGCGCCGGTGGATTCGCCCCAAACCGTCACACGGCGCGTGGTGGAAGAAGCGACAGGTCGTGGCGTATCTGCTCATGGCCGTGTTCTTCGCGGCCCCGCACCTGCGCGTGGTCGGCAAGCCGGTGTTCCTGATGGATCTGCCGCACCGCCAGTTCACCCTCATGGGCTACACCTTCCTGCCCACCGATACGCTGCTGTTCATGCTCGTGATGGGCAGCGGGGTGATCGGCATTTTCCTCATCACCGCGCTGTACGGGCGAGCGTGGTGTGGCTGGGCCTGCCCGCAAACCGTGTATCTCGAATTTCTGTTCCGCCCGATCGGACGCTGGTTCGACGGCGGCTACACGGGTTCGCGGAATCTCGATAAGCAGGGCTCGTGGTTCACGCCGCGGCGCATCGCCAAGTACCTCACGTTCTTCGCCATGGCGCTGTTCGTGTCGCACACGCTGCTCGCGTTCTTCGTCGGGACCGAGCAGCTGTACGACTGGGTCGGCAACCCTCCGTCGGAACACCCCACGGCATTCTTCTTCGTGGTGCTGTTTACCGGGATCGTGTGGTTCAACTTCACGTATTTCCGTGAACAGACCTGTCTCATCGTCTGCCCTTACGGCCGCTGGCAGGCGGCGCTGATCGATCGCCAATCGGTGATCGTGGCGTACGACTATGTGCGTGGCGAACCGCGCGAGCACGCTGGCAACACACGTGATCCGAAGGCGGGCGACTGCATCGACTGCGGCGCCTGCGTACAGACCTGTCCCACCGGCATCGACATCCGCAACGGGCTGCAGATGGAGTGCGTGCACTGTACGCAATGCATCGACGCGTGCGACGGCATCATGGCGAAGATCGGTAAGCCCACCGGGCTCATTCGCTACTCGTCACAGGATGCGATCGCCGGCATGCCGCGCCAGCTGGTGCGCATGCGCACGATTCTCTATCCCGTGGTGCTCACGAGCCTGATCGGCGGACTCTTCGCTGCACTGTTCCTAAAGCAATCGGCCGACCTCACGGTGCTGCGCGGTGGACTCGACGGCCCGTTCACGGAAGAAGCCGACGGGCGGATCGCGAACCAGATTCGTGTGAAAATCACCAATCGTGGGCGTGAGGCCATGTCGTATACGTTCACGCTCGACGGACTCACCCAAGCGGGGCTTCGTCCCGACGAGATCACCGTCGTGGCCCCGGAAAACCCGCTGCCGGTCGATGCCGGCGCGACACACGCCACCAGCTTTTTCGTGCTCGCCCCGCGTCGCAGCTTCACGAACGGCGAGCGCATGATCACCATCAGCGTCACCGACGGTCGTCGCTATCAGGAGTCGGTGAAGTACCGGCTGCTCGGCCCGGTCGGCAACACTCCAACCGGCACATTGCGATGAAACCCGGCATGGGCTGGCCCATTGGCATCACGGCGATTCTCGTGGCCACTGTGGCCGCGAACCTCGTGATGATGCGGATTGCGAACAGCGATCCCTCCTTTTCGGTCGAGCCAGACTACTACAAGAAGGCAGTGCTCTACGACTCCACCATGGCGCAGACGCACCGCAATCTCGATCTCGGCTGGGAAGTGCAGACGTTCGCCGACTCCATCGTGGCCGGGCAACCCACGCGCTTGCGCGTGGTGCTGCATGACATTCAGGCACTTCCGGTGCTCGGCGCCGCCGTGCAGGCCACCGTGCTCTTCAACGCGCGCGCCAACGATCTCACCACCTCCACGCTCACCGACGAAGGCGCCGGCGTGTACACGGCCACCGTGCCCATCAACGCGCCCGGCATCTG
>CAITQY010000619.1 GCA_903894655.1 uncultured Gemmatimonadota bacterium | reverse complement strand
TCGATATCGACCAGGCGCGTGAGCAGCTGGCCCGGCGGCTCATCATCCGCTGGCCGGAGAAGAGTCGCGGTGCAATCGCAGGGCATGCATTCCTTGGGGCGCTTGAGCAGATCCTGAAGCCGTGCCGTCCGGGGCCCTGCGGCGTCACGGTGCACTATCAGGGAGAAGGCGCGCGGGCCGTCCTGCCCTTTGCCGACAGCTGGAACGTCCGTCCCAACCGCGAAATGATCGAGAAGCTCAGGCTGCTCGTGGGTGAGGACGGTGTCAGGCTCATCTACCCGCCTCGCGATCTCTGAAGAACGATCGACGGATTACCCATGCAAGACGCCACTGCCGAACTGCTCGAACTCAAGATCGCGTATCTCGAGCGGGCGAACGCCGAGCTCAGCGACGTGCTCTATCGCCAGCAGCAGGAACTGGACCGCCTCAGGCAGCAGTTCCAGGATCTCGTCAACCGCTTCGACTCCCTGAAGTCGGAACCCGACCAGTACTCGGCAGAGCAGGAGCGTCCGCCGCATTACTAGCAAATACGGGTCGCGAGCGCGTATAGGTCAAGCAGAGGTACCGTTGCATCCGGAGACACCGAAAAGCGTGGTCTTCGCTGTCTCCCGAAATCGTCGAGCGGGAACTCGCCGATTTCGCCGGGTCATCCATGACCCGGTACGCTCGTCGGTGGTGTTACAGGCTGTAGCCGCGCTCGCCGTGCGAGGCGAGGTCGAGACCCTCGCTTTCCTCCTCGGCGTCGACCCGCAGGCCCGGTGTCGCTGCCAGCACTTTCAGGATCACGAATGTCATCACGCCGCACCAAGCGGCGGTCGCGGCGATGGCGAGGGCCTGCACGCCGACCTGCTTTGCCATCGTCATGCCGTCCGCGAATCCGGTGCCGCCGAGCGATGCATCCACGAATATGCCTGTCAGCAGCGAGCCCAGGATACCCCCGACGCCGTGCACGGGCGATACGTCGAGGGAGTCGTCGATGTGCAGCTTGCGCTTGAGCAGCTGCGTGGCGCCGAAGCAGACGACGCCGGAAAGTCCGCCGATGACGATGCCGCCGAGCGGACCCGCGAAACCTGACGCCGGGGTGATGGTGCCAAGGCCGGCCACCATGCCGGTGACGATGCCGAGGACAGAAGGCTTACCGTACTTCACCCATTCCATCATCATCCAGGCAAGCGCGCCGGCGGCTGCGCCCAAGTGCGTGACGAGCAGTGCCATGCCGGCATTGCCATTGGCCGCCAGTGCGCTGCCGGCATTGAAGCCGAACCAGCCCACCCACAACATGCCCGCACCGAGCACCGTCAGCGGCAGCGAGTGAGGGGCCATCGCGGTTTCAGGAAAGCCGCGGCGGCGACCGATGACAAGTGCAGCCACCAGGGCAGCCATGCCGGCATTGACGTGCACGACGATGCCACCGGCATAGTCAAGTACGCCGAGCTTGGCGAGCCAGCCGCCGCCCCATACCCAGTGGGTCACCGGTACGTAGACGAACAGGAACCACAGCACCGTGAAGCCGATGACCGCGCTGAAGCGGATGCGCTCCGCGAAGCCGCCGATGACGAGCGCCGGCGTGATGATGGCGAACGTCAGCTGGAACATCGAGAACACCGATTCCGGAATGGTGCCGGTGACCGAGTCGCGCGTGAT
>CAITQY010000618.1 GCA_903894655.1 uncultured Gemmatimonadota bacterium | reverse complement strand
CGGCGCCCATGCCCGCGGTGAAGAGCACGTACGAGCTGGACCAGATGCTCTTGTTGATCGGAAAGACCCAGTGCCACACAAGTCCCAGCATCATCGTCATCGCACCGACGGCAAACAACCCCGCGAGGCGATCGGTAAGGGGGCGCTCCTGATGCGCGATCCATCGTCCGGCGAAGGTGCCGAGCAGCATCGTGCCGATCGCCGGGACCGTGCTGAGCAGCCCCTCGGGGTCCCACGTCGTGGCGCCGACCCACAGGTGGTTGGTGCCGAGGATCGTGCGGTCGAGCCAGGCGCTGAGCAGTTGGTCGGGTTGGTCGAGCACGAAGCGGCCGGCCACGCCGGTATCCGGCACCGGCACCAGCGTCATCAGCGCCCAGTATCCGAACAGCAGCACGATAAGGATTGCGAACTGCTGCCGGAGCGTGGTACGCCACGTGAGCAGACCGCCGAACAGATACGCCAAGCCGATGCGCTGCAGCACGCCCAACACGCGCCAATGCTCGATGCGGTGCACCACCCGCTCGAGCAACGAGGCGTCGGGCATCGCGGGCGGCCACGTGAAGAACGGAAAGCCGGAGAGCAGGAAGCCGAATAGGAAAATGAGCGCGCCGCGACGGAGAATCTGTCGCAGGATGGCGCGCTCGTCGTCGCCGCGGGCGCGTCGGGCGCGTCCCGAGCGCTCGGTGGTGCTCCCGACGATGAACAGGAAGACCGGGAAGAAGAGCTCGGTCGGCGTCCAGCCGTGCCAGGTGGCGTGCTCCAGCGGAGGATAGATCGCCGACCACGTCCCGGGATTGTTGACCAGCAGCATGCCAGCCACGGTCATGCCCCGGAATACGTCGAGCGAGAGGAGTCGCTCAGGGCGGCCCGCCGTCTGGGCCACCGCCATCAGGCGCCGCCCTCGGTCTTGGAGGCGGTGACCTTCCACCCGGTCGTGTCGCACCGCACGTCGAACGACCGGGTCGGCGAGACGTTGCCGTGGTCATCGCCACCGACGTAGTGCCCGCCCAGTCGCACCGTCACGGTGTTGCCGTTGTCCGCGTCGGTCTTGTCGCGGAACACCACCAGCATCGAGGGATACGGTCCGACCTCCTCAAGCTTCTCGCGAATCTTCCGCTGCGCGACGGTGTCGCTGCTGTAGAAGTACGTCGGCCCCTTGTCCTGCAGCACCTTAAAGCCGTCGTCCGGCACGGCCGAGTCGGTGCCAGCCGCACTGAGGAAGCGCTTGGGGAGCGGCACCGCCTTCGTGATGTAGTCGAGCACCGCCAGTCCGACCGGCGTCGTATCCGTACTCACGCACGACGGACCGGCCGCGAGCTTCGCCTCCGCGGCCTTCGCCGCCTTCGCGCGGTCGGCGGACGCGCCACCGGCGCACGCCGCGAGCAGCAACAAGCTGGGGCCAGCAGCGGTCAGCAACGTGGCGAGAAGAGGGCGAGACGCTCGGGGCATGGCAGGACTTGGGCGTGGGCGTGGGTCGTACTCTCGCGCGAGCCGGACGCAGCAGGGATCAACCACCGCGGCCTACCACGGGAGAGACTCAGGGAACGACGTGCGTTGTGGGGCGTAGACCAACAGGCGTGCAGCAGCGAACACACGCACGACCTGCTGCAGATATGTACTGCTAATGACGCTATCTACAGCGTGCACGAGGTTTGTCGAGGGGCAGGCCTCCGAAATCACCGTAAGTGGAGGAGGGGCACGCGAAGGACTCTGCGCCGGACTCACATGTTCGGCGAACGGCGCGAAGAGTGAACGGCGCGAAAAGTGAGGAGCGCTAAGTTGAACGGCGCGAAGAATCAGGAGCGAAACGACAAACGGCGTGAACAGACCGGGCCTGTCGGAAATTCTGTGTATGAGTCATAACCTTGTAGGACGGAGGTGGTTATGGCTCGACGGAAAGGGGCGGCGGCGGAGCCGCT
>CAITQY010000617.1 GCA_903894655.1 uncultured Gemmatimonadota bacterium | reverse complement strand
GTCGCCAACCAAACGGGTGATGCGTCCGCCATCGGCAAGTCCACCAAGCTGCTTGGGGTGATCGCGCGCGAAACGGGAAGTTTCGAGGAAGCGGACCAGCACTTTCAGCGCGCCGAGGACTTGGCAACGGCTCGGGGCGAGATTTTCCTGCAGGCGGAAATCGCCCGCGAACGGGCAGAGCTGGCACGGCGCACCGGCGAGAACCGGAAAGTGCTGCAGCAGCTCAATCGGGCGCACCGTCTCTTTACCATTTTGCGCGCCCAGCCCGACTTAGCCGACGTGGACGTCCGGGTGGCCGACCTTGAGCAGGAATTCCTGCACGTGGCACGGCGCTGGGGTGAATCGATTGAAGCGAAGGACCGCTACACGCAAGGCCACTGTGAGCGTGTCGCGGATCTGGGCTGTGCCATCGCCCAGCGCAGCGGTTTGGACAGCGACGCCATGTTCTGGTTTCGCATTGGCGCGCTCCTGCACGACGTGGGCAAGCTGGTTATCCCGGAAGAGGTGCTGAACAAGCCGGGCAAGCTTGATGCCGATGAATGGGCCCTGATTCGCAGCCACCCCACGGCCGGCGTGGAGATGCTCGCGGATATCGAATTCCCCTGGGATATCCGACCGATGGTGGAGTCACACCACGAGCGCTGGGACGGCAAGGGATATCCCCACGGGCTCGCCGGCGAGGAGATTCCGCTCATCGCGCGCATCCTCAGCATTGCCGACGTGTACGATGCTCTCACCTCGGTGCGCAGCTACAAGCGCGCGCACTCGCATGAGGAAGCGGTCGCGATGTTGCGGCAGGATGTTGGGACGTTCTTTGATCCAACCGTCTTTGCGTGGTTTGAGGAGGTGGCGAGCGACACCAGTCGGTTCTTACGCGATCGGTGATCGCGCCCTCTACGCGACCGATCGTCGACCTGCCCCGATTGAAATTCCTATCCCCCACTATGCATTCACGTCTGGACTGAGCACTGACCGTGGGCGGCCGCCTGACGTTTGGATTGTGCACGGCGAACGGCCAGACCCGACCGCAGCCCTCAGGCGCCTCGTGGCCAAGCGCGCTGACGCGTGAGGGACCAGCCTTGCTTGCTGAAGGGAAGCGCTCGGGTAGCCCGGGATGTGTGATCGCCTACGTCGCGGAACATCCAAACGCCGTGGTGATCTTCGCATCGCCTGAGACATGTTTCTCTTGCCAAGGACCTTTGCTTCGAATCCTTCAACAACGAGCTGCGCCACACAAAGCGACAGCGCTCTATCTTACGAATCCACCGGATAGGCCAATGCGAAATCTTCTCGTGCAGTATCGACTTGATGAAACTGGCATTCTCCGTGTTCCGCCGCGTGTTCGAACAAAGCAATTGACCGTCGTGCAGCTGCGTGCCGGAAAGCAAACGCGGTCGTGGGCCAACCCGACGGCGGAGAAGTTGCTGCGTGTCGTCGCGTCGACCGAATCCGATGTGGAGGGTCGCTGATGCGCGCTTCGCGGAAGTGGATGCTCGTGGGTGTCTTCGCGCTGACAAGCGCGTGCCGCACCGCCGACGAGTCAAACCGTCGAACTGCTGAGGGTTCGGACTTCCCCCAGGTGGCGGTCGGACTCGACTCGGTGGTACTTCGCGATAGCGCGGACATGTTCATTGCCGAGCCCGCAGGCGTCGCGTTAAGTCGCCACTCCATTTTCGTGGCCGACGCTGGGTCCGCCAGTATTCTGCAATTTGACCGTCGTGGAGTACTTGTTCGCCGGATCGGGCGACGCGGGCGTGGACCGGGTGAGTTTTCAGCGCCCGGAGCGCTGGCGATCCTCGGCGATACGGCACTCGTGGTGTCCGACATCGGAACCGGTCGCGTATCGCTGTTTCACATTGAGACCGGTCGGTTCCTTCTGATGAAGCGATTTCCGGGATCGCCCTTCACGATCAGCGTCTTGGGCGACACCCTACTCGCTGGCACGTTCGACGCTGTGCAGACCAGTTCAATGTATCGCGTGGTCATCAGCGACTCTTCGGGACTCGCCATGGGACCAATTTCTGCCGATTATGCAACGGGTCGACGTCTCAAGTACACCTACCCATTCTCGGCGGCAACGTTAACCGCCGGTGGCGCTGTCGTGGCGATGGTTGGTTCGAGGCAGCTGTATCGAACAGACGCGAAGGGTGCGGTGCGAGATTCAATCGTGCTCGGGTCACGCGTCCGTCGAGGCGTGCCTCCAGACCTCGAACGTCTGCTCGCCGATGTAAAACAGCCAGGGGATGAAATGCTCTTGGTGTCAATCCTCACGGCACTGACGTCGCTCGGCACATCGACGGCGATGGTCCACATCGACTTTACGCCGCAGGGCGCGAGTGTGTCGGGGAAGGCGTTCCTCTCGCTTGTGCGCTGGGACACGCACCTCCAATGTGTCGATGCGAGCGTACCGCTCGCGCCGGATACGCGTCCCGTGTTCGCTTTCCGCGGCGACACGCTGGTTTCGGTTCAGAATGTCCTGCAGGGCGGCGACACCCTCACGTCAGCGACCCACGTGCGATTCCACCGTGTTCCTTTGTGCGGTCGACCGTCGGTACAGTGAACGCGCAGTGCCACGACTGGCCGCGAGTCGTGTCGCGGTTTTGCCGTTCGAGGGATCGCGATGGCGACGACACCAACGGTCTTGGGCGCGGCTCGCGCCTTCGAAAAAGGCTGCGGTGTATCAGCCGTCGGAGGTCAAGTCGGCGCTCGCCACAGCCATCTAACGCCTTACGGTAGATGGCTGCCGGTTCGATATAGCAGTCCACGAACGGGCGCGCCTTGAGCACTTCGATCCCCCGCCAGCCGGACACCCGCAGCAGGTGCTTATCGCCCGAGACGATGAGCCGGGCGTTCGCGGCGAGCGCCGCCGCCAGGAACATCTCATCATCGAGATCCTCGCGCACGCGCTCATCGAGCGGCGGGGCATCCACCAGCAGCGCGTGCACCGTCAGCATCGCGAGCAGCGCCTCGAGCGTCCCCACGAGCGGCTCACGGCCTTTGCTCAGCGCGAGCCCAACCCGCGGTATTCTTCCAGTATCGGCGGTGAGATGACGAGGCGGATGGCACCCGTACTCCATGCCGTCAGAATACGACCGGGCACGCCACCAAAGAGCAGTCCTGACACCAAGACGTTGGTGTCCAGCACGACCTTCACGTGGCGCGTCGCACCTTTTTGATCGCCCGCGGCACGTCGGCCGACTTGAGACCAGCGGCTTTCGCCGCGCGCCGTGCGTGC
>CAITQY010000616.1 GCA_903894655.1 uncultured Gemmatimonadota bacterium | reverse complement strand
GATCGGTGGCCTCGGCCATGGAGCGAACGGCGTGCTTGAACACTTCGCGCCCGGCCATACGCACGCAATGCCGCTTCTGTTCGAAGACTTCGGGCGAGAACGGCTCCGCCGCTCCACCGGCCGGCCGCCAGAGCAGTTCGGCGAGCGCGCCATCGGAGCGCATGAACGACGAGAGGATGCCCTTCGTACCGCCGCGTTCCTTGTTGCGGCGCAGCACGGTCGCCCCGGCGCCATCCGCGAACAGGATGCAGGTGTTCCGGTCGGTCCAATCGACGATGGTGCTGAGCATTTCGGCGCCGATCACGAGGACGGTGTCGGCTGATCCACTCGCGATCAGCGACTCTCCCATGATCGCGGCGTAGAGCCAACCGGAGCAGGCCGCCGAGATGTCGAACGCGGCAGCCCGGGTGCACCCGAGCGCCGTTTGAATCTCGACCGCCGTGGAAGGAAGCAGGTGGTCGGGCGTTGCTGTTCCGAGAATGATGACATCGATCTCGCCAGGCTGCACGCCAGCTCGCGCCATGGCCATGCGCGACGCCTCGGCGGAGAGTGACGTCAGCGTCTCGCCGTCTCGCGCGATATGCCGCTGCTTGATCCCGGTACGATCGACGATCCACTCATCATTCGTTTCGAGCCCCATCGCCGCGATATCGGCGTTGGTCATGATGTTTTTCGGGACGGCGTGACCCGACCCGGCGATGTAGGCGATCGGACGCTTCATGCGGCGTTCCCGGACGTGGTTGGCATGGATTCGGAGAGCCGTCGGCCGATTTCATCGGTCATGCCGGACTCATAGGCGCGTAGCGCGACCAAAATCGCGTTTTCCATCGCGCGCGGCGAACTCTTGCCATGCGAGATAATGCTGACGCCCCGAACACCGAGGAGCGGGGCCCCGCCCTGCTCCTCCACATCGAGCTGAGTCAGCGAGCGGGTGATGGCGCGGGCATCAAGCCCGGCGACCTCGGCGACCATCCTGATGAGCATAGGCCCGATGCTCTCGTAGAACTTGAGCAATACGTTGCCCGTGAAGCCATCACAGACGACGACATCGATGACACCGCGATCGCAGCACCCGTTGGGAATATCGCGACCCTCGACGTTGCCGAGGAAGTTGAGTCCAGAGGCGAGCAGTCGCTGATGGGCATCTTTCACCGCCGCGTTGCCCTTCTCCGCTTCCTCCCCAACCGAGAGCAAGCCGACCGCCGGGTTGTCCCGTCTGAGCAAAGCCCGGGCGTACACGGTGCCGATCCGCGCAAACTGCACCAGTTCCTCGGGCGAGCAGTCCATGTTGGCGCCCGAATCGAGCACCAGGATCGGATCTTTAGCCGTGGGAAAGATGGTGCCAATGGCCGGGCGGGTGAGGCCGGCGTGCAACTTGAGATGCACCAGGGACGCCGCCATTTGCGCACCGGTGTTGCCGGCGGAAACGAACCCGTGGGCATGCCCGTCGGCAACCCGCCTAATCCCGACGACCATGGAGCTGTTGGTCTTGCCGCGGAGGGCGACGGTTGGCTTGTCGGTCATCGCAATCACGTCTGGCGCCTCGATGATCGCGATTCGATCACGGACGTGAGAAAGCGAGGCGAAATCCCCACGCAGGAGCGCGTCGAGTTCCGCCTCGATGACCGAGGTCTGTCCTACGAGTTCAATGTGGTGCTGCGGGGGCAGCGCACCAAGCGCTTGGAGTGCGCCGGCGATGGGGGCCCGGGGGGCTAGATCCCCCCCCATGGCATCCACGGCTATGCGCGCCAAGCTTACGCTTCCTGCGCAGTTACCCGCTGCTCACCCGCATAGAACCCACACCCGTTGCACACGCGGTGCGGGCGCTTCATCGTGCCGCACTGCGGGCACGACTGAATGACGATGGCGGGCGCGACCTTGTGGGTGTTGCGGGCGCGCTTCCGCCGCTTAGATGTGCGGCGCTTCGGTACGGCCATGGGACTCTGACCTGAACGTTCGAGACGAGAAGAACCGTTTAGGCGTCGGCACTACGCGGATCGCGCAGGCCGGCCCAACGGGGATCAGTTGATGGAGCACAGGGACATGCTCCCGTATTGCGATCGGCACCACAGGTCGCGCAGAAGCCCTGACAATCGTCCCGACAGAGCGCAAACGCCGGAACGGCCAGCAGCCATTCCTCGCGCACCGCCGGACGGATATCAAGCTCTCGCGCCCCAGCGGGGATCGGAAACACGTCCTGCTCGTCTGCATCGTCGAGACCCGACTCCGCGAACAGCATATGAACGTCTTCCGATACAGCGACCGTTACGTCGGACAGGCAACGCCTGCACTCCGCGACGGCCGCCCCTTCCAGCCGGCCGCTTAGATAAAAGCGACCGTGACCTGCAGCAGAAAGCCGGCCGGCGACGTGCACACCGGCATCTGCCGGGCGTGTGTCGTCAGCCTCCCACACCGGATCCGATGTGTCAAGCACTCCGTCCACACCCTCGGCACGGGCTTCCAGACTCCGGATGTCAAAGCACAGCATAGCCGTGTAACATAGGACCGGAGCCCCTCAGACACAAGGGCTCCCGCTCCCTTTTTCTCCTCCGGTCGGTACGTCCAAGTAACGTACCGACCGCAAGTTAGCCGATCACGCTGCTCAGCTGGCGAGGACGTCCGTGCCAGCGAAGAAGAACGCCGCTTCGATCGCCGCATTCTCGTCGGAATCGGACGCGTGAATCGCGTTCCGGCCCTTCGACTCCGCGTACAGCTTCCGCACGGTGCCCTCGGCCGCTTCGGCCGGGTCGGTGGCGCCAATCACGGTGCGCAGCGTGGCCACGGCATCGTCGCGCTCGAGCACGAGCGGCATGCACGGACCGCTGGTCATGAATTCCACGAGCTCGCCGAAAAATCCGCGTTCACGATGCACGCCGTAAAACTCACCCGCTTGGGCGGTCGTGAGGTGCATGACGCGCGCCGCCTTGATGGTGAAGCCCGACTGCTCGAGCAGCGCGACGATAAGGCCAGCCTTGCCATTGGCGAAGGCGTCCGGCTTGACGATGGTAAGAGTGCGACGACCAGGCATGAGTCAGGATCCGATCAATTTGCGAACGATGTCCCCGCGCGTGAGGAAGCCGACGAGTCGGTCATCCTTCACCACAGGTACCCGGTCGACGTCCTTGTTGAGCATCAGGGACGCCACCTCGGCGAGCGGCTGCTCGGGCGCCACACACAGGACCTGACGGGTCATGATGTCGCGCACCGTGCGCCGCGCCGCGGCTGGCGGCTGGGGTGCAGTCACACCCCCGGCGCGAGGAAGATAATGACTCAGGAGATCCCGCAAGAGCTCACGCTCACTCAACATCCCGATGACCCGGTTCGATTCGTCCACGACCGGCAGTCCGCCAAGCCCGGCCCGCAGCATCTCGAGCACGGCACTCCGCAGCGGAACGTCAGGGCCGACGGTCCGCGGCCGCTCGGACATCAGCTCCCGAACGGTGAGTTGGGCCGGCAACTCCTTCCCGGTAAACTGGGGCAGCGCGAGCAGCTGGGCCGGGGTCTCCGCGGCTAGCGCCGCGGCCACGCTTGCGGGGTTGGACAACACCCGGACGAGCGCACTAACGACCTGGAGGTGACGCGCCATCTGCCGTGGCGGCGCACACACCAGCACCACGAGGCGCGCCCGCTGCAGTTCGTCGTCGTCGAGCACGCGTACGACGTCCTTCGGGGCCACGCCGATCGATACGACGAGGTCCCGCACGGCGTCGGTCCGGTAGTGCAGCACGAAAGCCCGGTCGGTGAGACCCACGATGTCCTCGCTCCGCGCCTCCTCGATGCGCTCGCGCAGCAGGTCGGCATTAGAGAGCGCTCCGCTCTCATCCAAAGAGACGCACAGCGCTGCCGCCGCATCGGCGACCGTGCCCGCAGTGAGTGGCATGACGACGCGTGAGGCGACGAAGAGGTCTGCGAGGCGTTGCGGCTTGATAGACATAGGTGGAATCTGCGCGCGCGGGTGGGCGCCACGCAGGGATGCGACGCAAGAAAACGGGGCGGATCACG